>CAMZKT010000025.1 GCA_947311435.1 uncultured Desulfocapsa sp. | reverse complement strand
GACAAAGAAGCCCTTACTGAAGAGGGAGCTGTCGCTATTAAGAGTGCTTGTAAACTTGATGCTATTGAACTTGACCAGCAGGAGGAAACAAAAACGATAACTGTTTCTTCCATTATTTATGCTACTGGGTGGACGCCGTATGATCCAACCAAAATGGAGAACTTGAGTTTTGATAAATCAGAGTCGATTATAACCAATATGATGATGGAACGCTTGGCAGCGCCGGGTGGACCTACGGATGGTGCTATACTCCGACCAGGGGACAATAAAGAACCTGAATCCTTTGCATTCGTACAATGTGCTGGATCTCGTGATGAAAGTCATTTGGAATTTTGTTCTTATATTTGCTGCATAGCAACATTTAAACAGATGACTTATATCAGGGAGCGTTATCCTGAAGCCAAAATATATGTTTTTTATATTGATTTGCGTACTCCTGGTAAGTACGAGAGCTTTCGTAAAAAACTGATGAAAGATGAAAATTCAACCTTCATCAAAGGAAAAGTTGCAGAGGTTATTCCAGAGTCCGATGGTTCTGTTACTGTTGTTGCCGAAAATGCTGTAAGCGGTGAAAAGATAAAACAGAATGTTGATATGGTTGTTCTTGCCACTGGAATGCAACCATCAACGGATGCTGAAAAACCACTAGTGGCGATGGATATGGATCCGAATGGTTTTATTAATTCGAATCCTGAAACCGGCGTGTTGTCCGCAGGATGTGCATGTCGAGCCGCAGATGTCGTAACCAGCAATCAGTCAGCCACCGCTGCTGCCCTGAAGGCAATTCAGGTTTCCAGGAGGTCATAAGCAATGGATAAGAAAATTTGTACCTATATATGTACAGGCTGTGGTATTGGTGAGGCTCTTGATATTGAAGCACTCTCCGAAGTCGTAACCGGGGAAATGTCACAGGAGTGTAAGACACATGCATCATTGTGCACCCAAGATGGACGAGCCTATCTCCTCAATGAGAAAAGTGAAGGTGTTAACACTTTTAATATCTGTGCATGTTCTCCTCGTGTTATGCAGAGTCAATTTGATATGGGAGATGATACCATTACCGTTCGTGCCAATCTTCGAGAACAGGTTCTTTGGACAGCTGGTAGTGCCGATGAAGGTCAGGAGGAATCTCATCAGGAATGGTTGCAGGAAACAGCATCAGATTATGTTCGTATGTCTTGTACTCGTGCTGACAAAACCGAATTACCTGAAGCATGGGAAATGGAGTCCATTACTAAAGATATTTTGGTTATGGGTGGTGGTATCGCTGGTATTACAGCAGCGGTTGAAGCCTCAAAGGCAGGTTACAAGGTTACTTTGATTGAAAAGGATGAAGTTATTGGCGGAAAAGCAAATGGTTGGGCTAAGCAGTTCCCTACTTCATATCCTTACGCTGAGCTTGAAGAAAACTCTATCAGCTCTATGATTGCTCAAGTACAGGCTGATAATAACATCACAATTAAAACTTCTTGCGAAGTCGCCCGTATTGGTGGGGCTCCAGGTGATTTTAAAGTTACACTAAAAGCTGCTGGGACGGATTCGGAATGGGATGCACCTGCTAAGATTGGTGTTGACGAACAGGATCTTATCGAGAAAGGGGAAATGGAGGATCCTAATGCAGGCCTCAGACCTTATGGAGAATCCAATGAAGATGCAGTTGTCTTTGGTGCGGTTGTTCTCGCCACTGGCTGGCTTCCCGCTGATGTGTCGGAATATGAACACCTTGGGCATGGTACGAATGATAAAGTAGTAACAAATGCTCAATTTGAAGCCATGGCCAAAAATGGTGAGTTGGAGGGGTTGAACAGAGTTGCTTTTATTATGAGTCCGGGTGCTGATGAGAACGATGAGGATTTTCCATATGCCAATTCTGTTACATCCATGGTAGCTTTGAAACAAGCCAAATATGTTCGTGAAAATAATGAAGACGCCATGGCGTTTATTCTTTATCAACATATGAGAACACCTGGTAATATGGAACTTTTCTATAAAGGTGTTCAGCAGGACGATGGAATATTCATGACCAAGGCCACTGTAACTGGCGTTGAGGGTGGAATCGTTCATGCAAAAGACACTCTTCTTGGTGAGGATATTGATCTGGAGGTTGATTTGGTAGTGCTTGCTGCCGGAATGGTACCTACTACCAAGGACACAAACACCATAAATCTTGCGTATCGACAAGGGCCAGCGTTTCTTGATCTTGACCTTTTTGATGGTTATGCTGACTCTCATTTTATTTGCTTTCCTTATGAAACTCGCCGGACAGGTATCTATGCCTGCGGTGGTGTAAGAAAAGCTATGAATATGCAGGAAACCATGGACGATGCCACTGGTGCTGCATTAAAGGCCATTCAATGTATTGAATCCGCGGACAGGGGCGTATCAGTACATCCACGTTCTGGAGACAAGACCTATCCCGAATTTTTTATGCAGAGATGTACTCAATGTAAGCGCTGTACTGAAGAATGTCCTTTTGGTGCACTTGATGATGATGAGAAGGGGACACCACTCCCCAATCCATCACGTTGTCGTCGTTGTGGTACCTGCATGGGGGCTTGTCCTGAAAGAATTATTGGTTTTAAAGACTATAACATTGATCTTATTGGATCAATGATTAAGGCCATTGAAGTACCTGAAGATGATGATGACAAACTTCGTGTTCTTATTTTTGTATGTGAAAATGATGCATATCCTGCTCTTGATATGGCTGGAATGCGAAAACATAAGCTTAATCATATGATTCGTTTTATTCCTGTTCGTTGTCTTGGATCTGTGAATATGGCATGGATTCGTGATGCCCTTTCTGCAGGACTTGATGGGGCAATGCTTTTAGGTTGCAAGTATGGTGATGATTATCAGTGTCATTTTGTGAAGGGATCTGAAATAGCGACAAAACGTATGGAAAATATTGGTGACACACTTTCTACTCTAGGCCTTGAGCCAGAGCGTGTAAGATCAGAGACGGTGGCTATTACGGACTATGATAAGGTTCCTGATCTTGTAAATGATTTTGTAGATGAAATCGTTGAACTTGGCGCAAATCCATTCAAGGGCTTCTAGTTCTGTCTCTTGTCAGGTACTGTCGAACCTCTTTTAAAGAATTATGAGCCGACAGTGCCTGGCCTGTTTAATTGAAAACTAATGTAATAATGCAATTCTACTTTCAGTAGCGTACAGGAGGGTAAGAACCATGGAAGTTCAACCGGATTTAGATTTTATTAGATATTTAAAAACTGCTGGCGGCGACACTATGAAAAAGTGTTATCAGTGTGCCACCTGCTCAGTAATGTGCCCATTGTCCACAGAGGAAAATCCTTTTCCACGCCAGGAAATGATTCATGCAGGATGGGGAATGAAAGATAAGTTGCTCGCAGACCCCAATGTATTTCTTTGTCATCAGTGTGGAGATTGTACTACATACTGCCCCCGTGGTGCTAAACCCGGTGAGGTACTTGGTGCCCTCCGTGCATATGCTTACACTGCACTTGGATGGCCAACAGGACTTGCAAAGTTAGCGTCGACGGCCAAGGGCCTTCCAATGCTTATCGCAATTCCATCTGCCATAATTTTTCTTTTTTGGGCAATCTCTGGCGGTATGGTGATACCGAGTACTGAGGAATTTGCGATACACGGTTATCAGCGATTCTTCGGTCACTGGGATTTTCATTGGCTGGCTAAGAATGTTGCGTTTATAGACTTTTTTATGTTAGCTGCTTTTGGGCTTGCAGCCGTTGCATCCTATAAAGGAGTGACTGGGCTTTGGAAGCAGATGTGTGAAAGAGAGGGGGTGAATCCAGATTTTAAGCCCTCTTTGGTTCAACTGGCAACAGATTTTGTCTGGCCGGCGATAATTGAGATTTTCCAGCATACTCGTTTTAGAGAATGCGGCACAAACCGCAACAGGGAAGTTGGGCATAAGCCTTTGATGTATGCTTTTGGTGGACTTGTAATTGTTACTGCGTGGTCTATGTTTGCAAATGACATTATAGGGTTGTGGGTACCAATATTTCATGGCCCTATGTCCTTCTGGAATCCTGTAAAAATCCTTGCAAATGTCTCGGCTGTAGCCATGATTGTCGGCTGTGGCATTTTATGGATGAATCGTGCGAAAGCTGAAGAAGAAGAGAACATCACACCTACCTTTTTCGATTGGTTTCTGATTTGGGAGATTATGGCTGTCGGTGTCAGTGGCCTTGTTGCTGAGCTTGCACGTTGGGCTGGGTTTGTTGTAATAGGATACATTATTTATTATATACATCTTGTGACAGTAATGATGTTGTTTATGTACATGCCTTATACAAAATTTGCTCATCTTATCTACCGTACAACTGCTATGACTTTTGAAAAATACAGAAATAGCTCTTTTGTAAAGAACCCGCTAGACGAATAAAGGAGAATAACACTCCTTTAAGGGTTGTGTCGTTTGACACAGCCCTTTTTTTTTGGTTTAATGTGCGCCATCTAACCTAGTTAGAGCAGGAAGTAGTAATGTGAGATACGAGTGTCTTAAGGTGATTTTTACATATTTCCATTTTATGCAAGAAAAAGATTGTAATTAGAAAATAACTTTAGTATGATCCCCATCTTTGTATGCTGGCGTAGCTCAATTGGTAGAGCACCTGATTTGTAATCAGGATGTTGCGGGTTCAAGTCCCATCGCCAGCTCCAGAGTATGAGTGTCGAAGTATTTAAAATAATTTAATGGTAATGTTCGAGCTTAAAGGTAGGTAGTTGTTTTTATATGGAGGGGTTCCCGAGTGGCCAAAGGGAACAGACTGTAAATCTGTCG
>CAMZKT010000024.1 GCA_947311435.1 uncultured Desulfocapsa sp. | reverse complement strand
CCGTGGAATGGGTGTCCGGATTGCTCTGGAATACTCACCTATTTTGGAATGTTGATCTCTTAGCTTGACGGCTATGCAGTGTACAGCAGAACAGTAAACAAATGTCAGTGTCATCGTCCCAGATAGCGACCATTGCCGCAGAGATCTCAGAAGCAAGTGGCAGGGAGCAGGAAAGTGCAGAACAGGTATTACTGGCTATTGAATCCTTGCAACAGATTGCCGCAAAGGTAAGTACACTTATTGAAGAGGCAAAAATCAATGTCGAATCTACCGACAAGCAGGCAGAGCAGGGGGTAAGAGTTGTTTCACGCAATATCGAAGAGCTTGCTGAAACTGTGAGCAGTGTAAATAGCACAGCCGAAGAAATGGCAGCCCTTAAACAGGCAACCACGCAGATCCATAAAATCATAGAATCCATTGAAAATATCGCCGATCAGACGGATCTTCTGGCTTTGAATGCCACAATTGAGGCAGCACGGGCCGGGGAAGCTGGCAAGGGATTTGCGGTCGTTGCAAATGAAATTAAGGAGTTATCCCGTCAGACTGCTGATTCCACAACAGAAATAACGCATCTTATTGATAGCCTCACACTGCGAGTGGATCGGTCCGTTAATTCCATGCAGAAGGTGGTTGAGAAGGTTCATTGTGCCCAGGAACAGTCGGAACAGACGGTTCAGGCCTTTGAAGCAATGAAGGATAGTGTGAGCAGTACCACGGAAAGCACCGGCCATATAGCGCAGTACAATGATGAGCAGACCAATGAACTGACACAGTTGCATGATAAGATTTATGAACTGTTTGATGTTTTGAAAGGTTCCACAAGCAAGACTCGGGAGACTTCCTTGGTGGCCAGTGACCTTCATGTTGTAGCCGAACGACTGAACGAATTGCTGGACGGATTTGTGACAGATCCGGATGCTGCTGTTAGACGCCAGACAAGTGATAAGCGTCAGGCACCACGTATTGAAAATCGCATCAAGGTTACAGTGAATGTGGAACAGGGAGCTTTACAGGTACAGGGTATAACTCAGGATATCAGTATGGGGGGGATAAAGTTGAAGTGCAATGATCAACTGGATAAAGGTGCTTCCTTGCCGATTCTCATCCATCTTCCACTGGAGGAGGCTACGGGGTCAGTGGGAGAAGTTAATCTGACAGGTCGTATTGTTCGGGAAGAAGAGAAAGAAGGATACTATTTTTATGGTATACAATTTTCCACCCTCAATGAAACTCAGGAAAGATCACTGCGGGCTATTTTTGATTTTTTTGGTAAGCCATACAGCTACTCCTGATGGCTTTAAGGTTCCTTTTTCTTTTGTTGACTGGCTTTTCGAGCGGTGGCTTTCGGAAACAGACTCAAGTCAGTATGGGGGAGGAAAATGGATGCAACATATTGATCTGTGAAAGCGGGAACCTCTGACAGTTCAAAACTTGTCATCTTACGCACCACTTTCACCACATCTTTACGAATGTGATTAGAAAGTTCACTCATCCACGCTCCCATTAATGAACCATTTCCCACATACACTATTTTCTCAGGTTCAACCTCGGGAAGCAGTCCAACGGTCATGGCACTGTCAAGATCGATATAGGACCCGAATCCACCTGCCAGAATGATCTGTTCAAGGTCGCTGACCTGGAGCCCAACCTGTTGTAAAAGTGTTGAAATTCCAGCAAATATTGCGGCTTTGGCTCGGATGAAGTTGTCAATGTCCACCTCGTTTAATACAATGTCATGATCGGCAGCGCATTCATCCTGCCACGCAAGGACATATTCCATGCCGCTTCGGCCACTGCGTATACGTGGTGTGTTGATGTCGTTGAATTTTCCGCTCTGGTTTATCACTCCGTGTTCAAAAAGAGTGGCAACGATAATGAGCAGGCCGGAACCGCAAATCCCAAGAGGTGCTTTATTGCCTTCGGTGACGTTCATTGGCTCAAGGGTTGCAGGGTTGAGACTGAAGTCGCTGATTGCACCCTCAACCGCTCTCATGCCGTGGGTAATACCACCACCTTCAAAGGCAGGGCCGGCAGAACAGGCTGCACATGCAAGCCATTCTTTGTTGCCGATCACAATTTCTGCATTGGTTCCAACGTCGATAAAAAGAGTGAGCAGGTCGGTACGATACATACCTGACCCCATAACGCCAGCCACAATATCGCCTCCCACATAGCTGGAGATAGCAGGGAAAAGCAGAGCGACGCAATGGCGGGGGAGCTTGAGTTTAATGTCGGCAGCCTGTAAAGGAGGGAAAAAAGTGGAGACCGGGACATAGGGAGAACGTCTGATGTTATCAGGTTCGAGTTCCAGAAGCAGGTGGGTCATGGTGGTGTTGCCTGCAATGGTGATTGAGTTGATCTCGTCCCTTTTGATGGCACCGTGTGCGGAATCTTTTGCTGAGGCCACTTTTTTGAGAATATTTGAGATAACCCTGTTAATGGCATCCACAACAAGTTCCTGCATCATGGCAAGACCCTTTGGTTTTTCGGCGTAGATGATACGCGCTATGACATCCTCCCCGTAACTCATCTGCGGGTTGTAACAAGAATCCTTGCCCAGTATTTTCCCACTATTGAGATCAATTAAAACACCATAAATTGTGGTGGTGCCGATATCGACTGCTATTCCAAAATTTCGCTGATCCCATTTCCCGGGCTGGATATTGAGGAGGTGTGTTTTTGACTTGTCATTCACAGGGTTTTCAAGGGTCACCGTGACCAGGAAGTCATTTTCCCGCAGGGTTCTCCTGATTTTTTTAATTACCGGAAGGCCCGTGAGTATGCGATGCTTATTCTGCTGGTCGGCCAGTTCCTGAATCAGACGGCCAAGGTCTGCACGGTTGTCGTGAGGGCCGGGTTTTGCGAGTTGAATGCAGAGTTTGTCGACAGGCGGATAGAATATACCAGCGTTCTTGAGCTCGTTTATTTCAAAGACATGCATACGTGCATGGTGTCTGAGTGGTATGCCTGTGCCGAGTCCTCCTTTTTGTCTCCCGGATTCCTCAGGGATACGGATAGTTATGTCCTCTATAACCTCAGCAGTACACGCCTGGCGGTGGCCGTCACGATACTGTTCTTGAGAAAGCTTTTCACTGTTCCCCCCCTTAAGTTTTCCCCGTTCAAGGAGTACTCGACATTTTCCGCAGACACCAGCCCCCCCGCAGGAGGCATTGATGTGGAGCCCGGCTTTACGTGCGGCTTTGATGAGGACGCTGTTTTTTTCTATTTTTATACTTTTGTCGGCGGGAAGAAAAGTTACTGTGCACATCTCTTGCTTGTCTTTCATCAGTGCTACTCCATAATCCTGCATGATTTTAAAGGATTAGATTGAGAAATTGATGGTTTTCGGAGGCTATGTCCGGCTCACTCAAACCCTAGAGAAAATGAGGTTAAAAGTCAAGAAACAGAGCACAGGACGACAGTAAAAAGGAGGGACATGGAGAAAATAAAAAAAATCCTTCCCCTGGGGGACTAAATAGGGTATCTTTTGCGGTTTTTTGCAGATATATTTAATAGTAAGTGTTTTTTCGAAGACCCCGCAGACTTTGAGTTTATTCTATAAAGTCGAACGACAGCAGGTGCTTTGATTCGTTTTACTTGTTGAGTCAGGAGTTGCGGAGTATTGCGGCTCCTTCCTTTTTTATTCATAACAGGTTTGTCTCTGGCAAGCTGAGTCGGGTTTCCCGGCAGGAAGAATCTGGTAGAGGGTAGCAGATATGAGTGTAGATTTAAGCAAGGTGCGAAATATAGGGATCAGTGCCCATATTGATTCGGGGAAAACAACCCTGACTGAACGAATTCTGTTTTTTACAGATAGAATTCATGCCATCCATGATGTTCGTGGGAAGGATGGTGTCGGGGCCAAGATGGATTCCATGGAACTTGAAAGAGAACGTGGGATAACCATCCAGTCAGCAGCTACGTACTGTACCTGGAAGGATACGAATATAAATATTATTGATACTCCGGGCCATGTCGATTTCACTGTGGAAGTTGAGCGTGCCCTGCGTGTACTCGACGGCGCAGTCTTGATTCTTTGCTCTGTTGGTGGTGTACAGTCTCAGTCCATTACTGTAAACAGGCAGATGGATCGTTATAATGTGCCGCGTATATCATTCATTAATAAGTGTGATCGTACCGGAGCAGCTCCGGAGCGAGTGACGGAACAGCTTCGGGAGAAACTGGGGCTGAATGCACATATGCTGCAACTTCCCATCGGTCTTGAGAGTGCACTGGAAGGAGTGGTTGATCTCGTCGCCATGGAAGCACTTTATTTTGATGGTGAGAATGGTGAGAATGTTCGTGTGGAAGAGATACCAGATGATCTTAAGGATCTTGCTGAAGAAAAACGTGAGGAATTACTTGATGCCGTTTCCATGTTCTCTGATGAACTGATGGAAGCCATGCTTGAAGAAACTGAGATCACGACTGAAGTTGTGAGAGAGGCAGTTCGTGCAGGTACGTTGGCGCTTGAATTTTCTCCGGTATTTATCGGCTCCGCATATAAGAATAAGGCTGTTCAACCATTGCTTGATGCTGTTCAATATTATCTCCCATGTCCCACCGATGTCGAAAACATAGGGTTGGATCTGGAAAAAGATGAAGAGGAATTCGCCGTTTCAAATGATGACGAAGATCCACTTATCATGCTGGCCTTCAAACTTGAAGATGGCCGCTATGGTCAGCTAACTTACGTCCGAACGTATCAGGGGCGGCTGAATAAGGGCGATACTGTTTTTAATACCAGAACCGGAAAGAAGGTCAAGGTAGGACGACTGGTTCGTATGCATTCTGATGAAATGGAAGAAATCGATTCCTGTGGCTCCGGAGATATTGTTGCTCTGTTTGGTGTCGATTGTGCCTCCGGTGACACGTTTACCGATGGGAAGCTCAGTTGCTCCATGAGTTCCATGCATATTCCCGAGCCTGTAATATCACTGGCTATTATTCCAAAGGACAATAAAGCACAGATCAATATGTCCAAGGCTCTTAACCGTTTCACCAAAGAGGATCCAACATTTAAAACATTTGTTGACCATGAGACCAGTGAAACAATCATTTCGGGTATGGGCGAGCTGCACCTTGAAGTGTATGTTGAACGGATGAAACGAGAATATGGCGCCGAAGTTGATGTTGGCGCTCCTCAGGTTGCATATCGTGAGACAATCACTCAGCGTGCCGAGTTTAATTACATCCATAAAAAACAGACTGGTGGTTCTGGACAGTTTGGCCGGGTTGCAGGTTATATGGAGCCACTGGAAGAGGGTGAGTATGAGTTTGAGGACAAGATCGTCGGTGGTGCCATTCCACGCGAATTTATCTCGTCCTGTGATAAGGGGTTCCAGAAAAGTCTGGCAAAAGGAACTCTTTGCGGTTCGCCTGTTACTGGTGTTCGTTGCGTTATTAATGACGGAGCTTTCCATGCTGTCGACTCCTCTGATGTCGCATTCCAGCTTGCGTCTGTTGGGGCTTTCAAAGAAGGATACATGAAGGCGAAACCCACTATCATGGAACCTATCATGAAAGTTGCCGTGGAAGGGCCGTCCGAGTTTCAGGGGGCGGTTATGGGGAGTATCAATCAGCGTCGTGGTATGATTATTGGTACCACAGAGGAAGGAACTTATACCGTTGTTGAAGCTGAAGTTCCTCTTTCTGAGATGTTTGGTTATTCTACCTCGCTTCGTTCTTTGACTCAGGGGAAGGCAGAATTCACCATGGAATTTGCTAGCTTTAAGCCCGTTCCCAAGAGTGTAAGTGAAGAACTGATAAAGAAATTTCAGGATGAACGAAAGGAAAAATAAAGTTTTTCCTTTAGAGTACTGATAGAATACTGAAAAATATTTTAACTTTTATTTCAGGTAGTGTTGCTGCCTGTCAGGAAGATATTTACGGTCTTCCGCAAATGACTATAAAAAGAGGTGTTGACCATGGGAAAAGAAAACCTGGTATCAAAAAATCCGCTCCGGGCTCTTGGTCTTGGAAAGGAAGATCTTGCTGATGGGCGCCGTGTCGGGCTGGTAATGGCTCGTGCTGGTCTTGGGAAGACTGCAATTCTAGTGCAGATAGCGATGAACTCCATGCTTCATGATAATAAGGTGCTACACGTAGCTATCGGTGAAGGTGTTGATAAAACCAGAACCTGGTATGAGGATATCCTGGCACTTATGAACCAGGAAGAGGCGATTGAAGATTTCCAGCAGGTTGTTGATGGAATCATGAAAAATCGCATGATTATGACTTTCAAGGAGAATAGCTTCAGCCCTGCAACACTCGAAGAACGAATGGAAGATTTGTCTCAACAGGGTATTTTTAAGGCAGATTGTCTGGTTATTGACGGATTTGATTTTACTGCAGATGACAGTGCTTCGTCTGTGGGGGAATTGAAGAATTTTATGGAAAAAAATAATCTGAAAATGATTTGGTTTTCTGCGGTCAGTCATCGAGGTGACGATAGAGTCAGTGTCAATGGTGTTCCTGCTCCTTGTCATAGCTTTGATGATGTTTTTGATACTGTACTGCTTATTTCTCCTGATGAGTCTCATATTAGTCTCAAGATATTGAAGTGCTCGAAAGCATGTTCTGTTGATGCTGGTAAAGCGTTGCTTTTAGATCCCGCAACTATGCTGATCAAGAAGGCCTAAAGAAAAGTGTAGTGTTCAGCTGGCATAACTTGTGTGTTGCTGTGTAAGACGGGTATTTCCAGTGAGTGGAATGCCCGTTTTTTTGTTTGTAGTCTTGCTCGTAAACCTCTTCCTCCTTTTCGGTTCTTTATGCAATTTAGACCCTGTATAGACCTCCATAATGGTAAAGTAAAACAGATTGTTGGTTCAACGTTGAGCGATGATGATCCAGGACTTCTGCGAACGAATTTTATTGCCAAACATCCATCCTCCTGGTTTGCAAAGCTCTATAAGCGTGATAGACTTAAAGGAGGACATATTATTAAACTTGGCCCAGGAAATGATGAAGCCGCTCGAGAGGCATTGGCTGCATGGCCTGGTGCTATGCAGATTGGTGGTGGCATTACGGCTGCAAATGCTAAAGAGTGGCTGGACTGTGGAGCATCCCATGTCATTGTGACTTCTTATGTGTTTTCGGAAGGTAAGGTGAATGAAGCCCGTTTAAAAGAGTTAGTGCAAACGGTTGGTAAAAAACACCTTGTTCTTGATCTCAGTTGCCGTAGGCGTGGTGAGGAGTACCTTATTGTGACCAATCGCTGGCAGAATTTTACTGATGTCGTTATTTCCCCGGAAATAATGGATAAATTGTCTTCGCTTTGTGATGAATTTCTTGTTCATGCGGCAGATGTCGAGGGACAGTGTAATGGAATAGAGGAAGCGCTGGTGAGGCGACTTGCTCAGTGGAGTACTATTCCTGTCACTTATGCAGGTGGTGTTAAAAACCTTCAGGACTTGGAACGTATTCGAGAACTGGGGGGTGGGCGTCTCCATGCAACGGTGGGCAGTGCTCTTGATATTTTTGGTGGAACGACCATGAAATATGATGATGCCGTGGTATTCCATCGGCGATATAAGCAATCATGACTTCCCGCCAAGAAGAAACTGATAAAAATGCTCTCGTTGAGCTCAAGCTTACTCTTCCCAAGAATCTTTATCGTGCCTATCAACGGTGTTCTTGGATGATTACTCATGAGACCGGGCAAGGCCAGCTTGAGGTAATGGAAGAAATGGTTCTTGATTTTCTGATTAAGAAGGGATGCTGAGAGTCGCTCTTTTTATCTTTTGATGGGCTGGTAAGTCGAAACTTTTTCTGCTTCCCCGGATAAGTACCGTATTTATTTTTTTTCAATGAACTGACACTGTATGAAAAAAAAGCTCCTTATTATAGAAGATGAAAAATCAGTCGCCAAACAGCTTCGGTGGGGACTTGGGGAGAAGTATGAAGTAACCATTGCCTTTGATGCTACTCAGGCCAGGCCATTTCTTCTGTCTGGCGTTTTTCCTGTTGTGACTCTTGATCTTGGGTTGCCTCCCTTTCCAGATACTCCAGAGCAAGGCTTTAAACTTCTAGAAGAAATTGCTGTGCTCTCTCCGCATACCAGGGTTATCGTGATCACCGGTAATACGGAAGAGGAGTATGCGATCAAGGCTATTGCTCTTGGAGCTGTGGACTTTAGTGAAAAACCAATCGATTTAAAGCTGTTAAAAATCATTCTTTCTCGAACGTTCAAGATTGCCGAGCTTGCAGCAGCCAAACGGCGACTCCAGAAAGAAAGTCGGCAGACCGGCTCTCTAGCTGGAATGCTGGGCGTCTCTGCTGCGATGAATGATGTTTTTGATCGTCTCAGGCATGCCAGCAAAACTGATTATCCCATATTAATTACTGGAAGTACCGGGACCGGAAAAGAGCTTGCTGCTCGGGCTGTTCATGATTTAAGTCAGAGGGCAGCTCAGAAGATGATCATTGTTAATTGCGGCGCAATTCCTGAAAACCTTCTTGAAAGTGAATTGTTCGGTCATGAAAAAGGCGCTTTTACAGGTGCTGTGTCTCGTCAGATTGGGAAATTTGAGCAGGCGCAGCATGGAGCAATTTTTCTTGATGAAGTAGGCGAGTTACCTCTCTCGCTACAGGTGAAGCTTCTTCGTGTTTTACAGGAGTCAAGCATCGAACGACTTGGGGGCAGACAAACTATCGAGCTGGACGTTAGGGTTATTGCAGCAACAAATGTTCACCTTGAAAAAAAAATCAAAGAGGGAACTTTTCGTGAAGATCTCTATTACCGCTTGAATGTCGTTCCGTTAAAACTTCCTGATTTATCTGAACGTCCTGAAGATATATTACTGCTGGCACACCATTTTCTTCATGAAGAATCTAAAAAACTGAAGAGAGGCCCCATGTCTTTTCTGCCAACTGCTCTAACTGCACTTGCTGCATATGGCTGGCCTGGAAATGTTCGTGAATTACAGAACCGGATACGCCGAGCACTGGGTACGACTTTTGATAGGACTGTCACAGCTATGGATCTAGGGCTAGAGGAGGTAACCGAGGATCAACGGGAACAGCCACTGTTTAACTTGAAAGATGCACGAGAAGCTGCGGAAAGAACAGCTGTTAGCAGGGCGCTTGCGCTCACTGATAATAATATCAGTCAGGCTGCAAAGCTTCTTGAAGTGTGCCGTCCCACTCTTCATGATCTTGTAAAAAAACTTGGAATAAGGATGAAAAAATGAGTGATCCAAAACACCTTATAACTGAAGTGTATAGGAAACCCTGGTTTCCCTATGTTGCCCCCTTTATTCTTTTCCTGGTGTTGACAGAACCTGCCAATTACTTTCCGGAACTGATCCCATATCTTTATGTTGCAAAAACTCTTCTTGTCGGGGCGTTACTTTGGTTTTGGCGTTATAAGTATGTTGATGATTTTGCCCTGGGGCTTTCATTTACGGAGTTTATGCTTGCAACCCTGTGTGGTCTGCTCGTTTTAGTCTTTTGGATTGCCCCGGAAGGGGTTTTTTATCAGTTTGATCCAGGAACGGGATTTAATCCCTACGCAATGGCGAACTCCACGGATGTTGCCATTGGGTTGATTGTTATTCGCCTGCTTGGTGCGTCCCTGGTTGTTCCAGTCATGGAAGAATTGTTCTGGCGATCATTTTTGATGCGTTACCTGGTTGATGTCAATTTCCGTTCCGTTGCCATTGGTGCTTTTTCCTGGTTGTCGTTCTTGGGTGTAGCGGTTTTGTTTGGCACGGTACATCATCGAATTGTGTTGGGTATTATTGCCGGTGTTTTATATGGACTACTCCTTGTATACCAAAAGAAGCTGAGAGGTGTTACCTGGGCCCATGCTGTCACTAATCTGGGCTTGGGGATTTATGTTTTGATGACTGAGAAGTGGGCTTTCTGGTAAAATGGTGCTCATGTAGCTAATTCTACGATAAATCTATAAAAAGAAAAAGGGGTTTCAACACATTGTGTTGAAACCCCTTTCTGAAGATTGGTAGCGGGGAAAGGATTTGAACCTATGACCTTCGGGTTATGAGCCCGACGAGCTACCAGACTGCTCCACCCCGCGACGCGAGAGCCACTATAGACTGATTTTTCGATGATGTCAAGATAAAACTGAAGGAAGGCGAAAAGGTTGAAACCTTCATGGTGCAGTTAGAAGAGGTCGTCGGTTCTGTTATTTTGGGAGTGGCTCAGGGGATGATGACTTTGTGACAGGTTTCTGTCCGTCGGCAGAGGGAAGGTCCAGATCCATAAGGAATCCATGGGTGGAGAGTATCAGGATACGCAGGTTTTCGTTGATGCGAATTGGATGTGGTAGAATGTGCTGTTGTAAAAGAACCTGAATTTGTCTGGGGCTGAGCGTCTTTCCTCTAAATTCAGGTTTCATAACAAATGAGCAGCCTTCCTTCCAGCCAGAACAGCCATAGGCTTTATTCCCCCTGATAACTTCCTTTCCGCATAGTGGACAGTTTCCCCAACGTGATATCTCCAGTTGAGTGCTGCTGTCATGTATCATCTTGGAGATGTAGTGCTTGATACCATTTATGAACTCATCCGGGCTCAGGGTGCCGTGTTCAATCTGTTTGAGCCTTTTCTCCCATTTTCCGGTCATCTCGGGTGATTTTAGCAATGGATCTCTGATTAGTGCAATCAGGCAGCGTCCCATGTCTGTACAACGGAGCTGTTTTTTTACCCGTCGAATATAGCTTCGGCGAAGCAGGGTTTCGATGATGGCAGCGCGCGTTGCAGGGGTGCCGATGCCACCTTCCTTGAGAGCTTCACGCAGTTCGTCGTCCTCTATAAACTTTCCTGCAGCTTCCATTGCACCAAGGAGTGAATTTTCCGAAAAGTGCTTGGGGGGACTGGTCTTCCCTTCACGCAGGAAGGGATGGTGTGACCCGATTTCTCCTTTTGTGAAAGTGGGTAGAGATTGTCCCTCTCCGGAGGACTTTTGTTTTTTGGGGAAGAGTACAGTCCAGCCGGGGGCTATGGTCACTGTTCCTTTGGCCTGGAATGCTATCTCGTTACTGACTCCCTTCACAGTAGTAATATCCTTGAGGCAGACCGTGTAAAAAGCAGCGATGAACTGTGTTGTAATCCCATTATATACAAGTTGTTCGTTTGAACCGAATTTCCGAGGGGGCTGGCCGGTAGGGATGATAGCATGATGGTCGGTAACTTTTTGATTGTTGATTATTCGCTTACTGAAAGGGAGTTTTGTCAGATCAAGTTTTTCTATCTGTTCAGGGAGGAAGTTTTTTAGCTGCTTAAGAATTGTCGGTATACGAGATTTCATATCTTCACTTAAATATCGTGAATCGGTTCGCGGATATGTTATAAGTTTAGCTTCGTAAAGGCCTTGAGCGGCCGCAAGGGTGTCTGCTGCGGAGATGCCATGTAGTTTGTTGAGCTCTCGTTGCAGAGTGGTGAGATCAAAAAGTTGCGGGGTCTGTTCTTTTTTTCTTGTGGATGAAATGTCTGTTATTTCAAAATTATGATCTGATACCTTTGCAAGGAGTTTCTCGGCGTTCTCTTCTTTCTCAAAGCGTTTCCCGGTGTATTTAAAGAGTATTTCCCTGTAACGGGTAGCAAGCTCCCAGAATGGTTGAGGGCGAAACTGGAGGATGCTATCATCACGCTCAACAATCATTGCAAGCACGGGTGTTTGTACGCGTCCAATAGTCCAGAGCACACGGTCATTACCAGCGCCGATCCGTCCATGTCTTACTGTGTAGTAACGGGTGGAGTTAAGTCCAACAATCCAGTCAGATTCACTACGACACCGTGCAGCGGCATAAAGTGGATCGTAATCATGCCCGTCTTTGAGATTCTTAAACGCTGTGAGAATTGCTTCAGGTGTCAGTGAGTTGAGCCAAAGCCGTTTGATTGTTTTTTCTTCACATTTGGATAAGGCTAAAATATAACGAAAAATGAGCTCTCCCTCTCTTCCGGCATCCGTTGCGCACACGATTTCTTCAGCTTTCTCACAGAGCTGCCTGATGACTTGGAATTGTTCTCTTGCTCCACGGTTGCGGATGAGCTTGAGTTTAAACTCATCCGGTATAAATGGCAGAGTGTCCAGCGACCAACGTTTCAGGTCCAGGCGATATTCACCTGGCTCCTGAAGGCTGACCAGATGTCCAAATGCCCAGGTAACAGCGCAACCACGTCCTTCGATGTAACCATTCCTGGTTCTCTGAATATTGAGTACTTTGGCGATATCACGCGCAACCGATGGTTTTTCTGCAAGTATTACCTTCATCCCTTGGCTGCCTGGCGAACGTTATTACTGGTGCGGGCTACTGAAAATACGAAATCCATCAATGGATAACCCCTGTGAGTGGAGGATGAAAATATGTGTTATTATTTTTCTGGATGGTATGGATAGGTTCATGAAATAAATGGCAGGGTGAGTAAAAGGAGGTAAGCCTTTTCTTAACTTGCACTCCGGTTGGATTGGAACTTGTATTTCTCCTGTAAGTTTTTAGTGGTGTGTGTTAAAGGCAAGGATATATTCTCTAAGAATGCGATTTCCTTCGTCGCTGATATCGGAAAATTCAATACCAAGAATGAAACGATGCGCTTCCTGTTCACAGTGCTTAACTTCCCCCGTAAGGTCGATTAGATTTTCCTCAAGACCAATTGTAATAAGAAGTGTGTCGTCTGGAGACACAGCATGGGTGACTTCCAGCTTGAGTCCATTCTCACAGACATCAAGAGTTCGTCCCATGGAGTATGTGGTTTGTTTGCCTTCTCTGTCTATCACCAGGTAGTCAAGTAGGTGTAGGGAATCCATGCGGACGAACCTTCTTTTTTCATGCTTGGTCATACTGTTTCACCTTGTGGATATATGTAGTATATGTCTGTGTGAAATTCTTTGCAGGCCTGCCAAGCTTACAACAGGTATATAAAGCATTGAATGCCCTTATTGTTAAAAAATGAAGCTTTTCTTACTCTGCTAACAATGTAGTCGAAAAGTAAATACTTTACACCTCGAAACCATGAGAAAAATAGCCTTTGGATATTCGACCAGGTGCAATATCAGATGTGCACACTGTGTCGCGGCAGATGAGAAGAGCGAGAATCAAAAGATGGATCTGTCCCGAGCAGAAGAACTGATTGTTGGATTGGGACAGGCAAATGTTCGGGGCATTAGCTTCACTGCCGGCGAACCTCTTCTTTATTTGGATGATTTATGTAAGCTGCTTACGGTGTGTAGGAAACATGGGATGTATACAAGGGTTGTGAGCAACGGGTTCTGGGCAAAAACGAGTGGGAGTGCAGATAAATATGTTGTCCAGTTGAAGGAAAGCGGGCTCTCGCAATTACGTCTTAGCTACTCCAGATGGCATCAGGAACATGTGGCACAGGAAAACATATTGCACGCTGCCCAGAGCTGCAAAAACAACGACCTGGAGTATTTTGTCTCGTTTGTAACGGATTTTTCAAAGGAGGATGATTTTCTAGAAGATTATCTACGGAAACATACATTGATGTTTTTTCCGGAACCGATGATTTTATCTGGTCGTGCCGGTGCATTTGAGCGTTTCCCGATCCGTACTGACTATCAGGAGAACTGCTGC
Organism: uncultured Desulfocapsa sp.; assembly: GCA_947311435.1. Classification (GTDB taxonomy): domain Bacteria; phylum Desulfobacterota; class Desulfobulbia; order Desulfobulbales; family Desulfocapsaceae; genus Desulfocapsa. Next base: position 6,798 of record CAMZKT010000024.1, on the reverse strand, counting down.
CCTATGAATCCCTACCTGGCACCAAATTGTGATATGTTTGCCTGCTGTGATGCCGGGAGTCATTTTACAAACACAAACTTCTTTTATCTGGGGAATTGTGAACAGGACAGTATTAACCATCTTTTCGAAAAGAGTGAAAACAACAGCCTCTATAATCATATCCGGAGGATGGGAATTAGCACCATTGCCTCTTTTGCAGGTTTTCGTGCCAGGGAAATCGTTCGCTACAGAAAATGCGAGCTTTGTGAAAAACTGTTTAATTCGCCGGATATGCTTGACAGGTTGAGGCGAGAGGCCGATTCGGGCCTGGCATCCTGGTCTCGCTGAACGGGGTTCATTTCCTATTTTTTACACCAGTAAATACGAACCAATGGTGCTTGTCCTTTTTTTTCTGGATAATCCAAAGGTGGTTTCATACGTGTGACTTCAGTAAATTGTTCCTTGAGACAGGAGTGATAGTATTTTTCAGATCCTGCCTGGTGATTGTTGGAAAAGAGGGCTTCTCCTCCAGCTCTCAGGAGTCTGTGCACATCGCGAACAAGACCAGGCCATTCTTTTTCCACGTGGAATGTTTTCCCCTTACCAGCAGATGCAAATACTGGTGGGTCACAGATAATCAGGTCAAAAGGGATATATTCCGATTCGTTATTCTGTTTTTTTCGGATTTGTCTGGCAAGCCATTTGCGGACATCCTCTTTGATGAATTTTGCATTTGCAGATCTCTCCAGTTGATTGATGGCAAGATTCTCCCTGCCTCGTTTCAGACATCCAGCGGCAAGATCCACAGAGAATACAAGCTTTGCTCCGGCTGCAAGTGCATACACCGAGAAGGAACACGTGAAGGCGAAGAGGTTTGCCAGCCGTTTACCCTTCGCACTTTTTGCTATTCGCCTGCGGGAATCACGCTGATCCAGAAAAAGCCCGGCATGTTGTCTGTCATTCAGTTGTATTCCGAAATAGAGGGCATGTTCACGTACGAGATAATGCTCAGGAATGGGGCTTCCCCAGGTCGCACTATCTGCGAAAAGTTTTCGCTTGTGAGGATCGCGAAGATTTGTTTTTACTATTCCTCCCAGGCAGTTGCAGGCCTCTGTCAGTGAGTTCAATAGAGGGTGCATTGTCCGGAGAAGTTTCGTTGCCGGGAGGGATTCGTCAAATCCGGTAACACAGAGCCAGTCACCGTATTTATCAATGACAATATCTTTTGCTAACTCGCCACGGTGGATAAGTCTGCAACAATCGCTGATATCAGCTAAAAATGGATACCGTTGATTGACCACGGCAAGAGCTGTTAATTCCTCTGAAACTTCATCAAGGAGGTGATTGAACCAGGGTGGCGGGGGGGCTTGTAAGGGCTGATTGATCTCGGGCCAGTTCACTTTGCAGCAGTGCAGACACAATCTGAGAAACCCTGGCCCTTTGTACTGTGAGTCCCCAAGGAGGGGGATTCCGGATAGTGCGGCATGTCGTCTGATCTGATGCGTTCTGCCACGATGGATAACGGCCTGATAGAGTGTATGGACGGCCCCTTTTCGCACTGTACTGAAATGGGTTGTGCATTTTTTATTATCAAGAGGTTCTGAACAGATCCAGGAGGAACTGGCATGTTTTCCAGCTATGAAATAGTAGGTTTTTTGCGCAAGTTGCTGCTCATGAATGCTTTGTGCCCTGGAAACAGCCTCTGAATTCAGGGCAAAGAGCAGGACTCCGCTGGTTCCCTGGTCAAGTCGTGAACAGAGATGGACGCGCAGGTCGTGGTGGAGTCGGAGCCATTCAACCAGTCCAAGATCTCCTTTATAGGCGCTGTGGCTGGAGATACCTGATGGTTTGTTAATAGCGAGCCAATTTGAGTTATGGTAAATAAATGTCATTGTAGAATGAAGTTGCAGGTTACCTGTAGCTGTTTTTTTCTTCTGAAAGAAGATCAGCGTTGAAGTGCTCTCTTGACAGCACGACCAAGTTGCTTAAGTGAATATGGTTTTTTTATGAATGCACAGGCGCCAAGCTTTAGGGAAGCTTTGACGTCGTCACTATCAGAGAAACCACTGGCGACAATGGCTTTCTGATCGGGCCAAAGTGCAAGAATCTTTTCATATGTTTCGTATCCGCTTATGCCGGGATCCATCAGCATATCGAGAACAAGTAAATCGACTGCATTATTCTTTAAATATTCAATTGCCAGTTCTCCGGAAGCGACAGTGTCCACAGTATATCCAATAGTGGTCAACATCCGGAAGGCAATGTCACGGAGTGTTGGCTCGTCATCGACCACCAGGATATGCTCGTTGTTACCGATATATTCCACCACTGAATCATTTTTGGACTGGACAATGCTCTCTTTGTCGCTTGCCGGGAAGTAGAGTTGAAAAGAGGTGCCCTTTTCAGAACTTTTAACAAAGATCTTTCCTCCATGGGCTTCCGTTGTGTTCCAGACAACTGCAAGTCCCAATCCTGTGCCGCTTCTTCCCAATACCTTTTTGGTGTAAAAGGGTTCGAAGATATGGCCAATATTCTCCTGTGGAATGCCGGAGCCAGTATCTGAAACCGTGAGAACTATGTATTCCAACAATTCGAGGCCCTTTTTTTCTGCCCATTGCTTTTCGGGAACAAGGTTTGTTGTTTTGAGTGAAATACATCCCGATCCTTCAATGGCCTCCATTGCATTGGTTACCAAATTCATTATACACTTTTTGATATGAACTGGTGAACAGGAGAAGTTAGGCAGGTCTTCAGCCAGGTTTGTCTGGCACTGAATGTGGCGATTAATAGAGCGTAGGTGAGAAAATTCGGGCGACTCAAGGTACTCTGTAATGAGAGTGTTCATGTTTGCTGTCACTTTAGAGATGGCCACACCACGAGCCACCGTGAGCAGGTCTGCAACCACAGCGGCCGCACGTTTTCCCGATTCCTTTATGGCCTCTATTGGTTGCCGCAGCTCACTTGTTTCGGGGATCTGCAGGAGGAGAAGCTCTGGGTATCCTGTGATTCCGGTAAGGATATTATTGAGGTCATGGGCAACACCCCCTGCCATCAGGCCGATGGCCTCCATTTTTCTGGCTCGTTCCAGGCGTAACTCCACGGCATGTTTTTCTTCCTCCAGCATTTTTTCTTTGCTCATATCGTTGTATACTGAAACGATTTCACCGGAGGGAAGCTTGTACACCCTGTTTTCCCGCCACCCCTGCACATTGTCATCTGAGTAGAAGGATGTGGGATGGAAGGCGGGCTTGCCCGTTTTCCAGACTTCACGGAAAACGGAGAGGAGCCCAAATTCCTCAATGGATGGGAATATTTCTGTAACTTTGTGTCCCAAAATATATTTCCGAGTAAGTCCCTCTGTCTGTTCAGCGGCTCTGTTAAAATCTCTGATAATGAAATCCAGACCATTATCAATTGCCTCATAAACAGCAACTCCACTGGTAGAGCTCTCGAAGAGCTCACGGTAAAAGATCTCACTTCTTTGCACTCTGGATTGGGCAAGCTTGAGATCCGTGAGGTCAATATCAATACAGTACATTGTTTTTTCGCCCAGGCTGGAAGAAAGCATTACATGGGATGAAAAAACATCGATATTACTGCCGTTTTTGTGACGCAACACAACTTCAGAGGCTGGGATTGAAACATTGCTTTCATGCCAGTTATGAATGGCTTGGATGACAGCTGCCTGCATGGATTCTGGGATGATCAGATCTTCGAACTTTTGTCCCAAGGCCTCCTCTTCTGTGTACCCATAGAGAGCTTCACTGGTGTTGTTCCAGTAGGTTACTTTTCTTTCCCTGTCGTATCCCTGGACGGCAATTTTTGGAAGATCATTCACAAGATTACTAAAACGTTTTTCACTTTCGAAAAGCTCCGCAGTTTGCAGCTCTACTTCTTTTTCAAGATTATTCACCAGATTTTGCACCTGAGATGCCATAGCATTAAAAATTCTAGCAAGTTGGCCAAGCTCATCTCTGCCCTGTTCACCGGCTCGGCTGTTCATATTTCCGCTGCCAAATTCATGGGCGGATTGTGTCAATTGAAGGATGTTTTCGGTTACCGTTTTGTTGAACAGTCTGGCAATACAACTCGTGGCAAGAACGGCTATGGGCCCTATGATGAAGATAATAATGGCGGCGAAGAGGTATGCTTTGTCGATACCTTGTTGTATCTGTGTGACTTCGTCTTCCGTCGCTCTGATAAGAGCACTGGAAACCGGAAGAAGAATCTGTTTTTGCAGAGTGAAATCCTGTATATTTCCCAGTAATTCCTGGTCTAAGTCCATTAGCTCATGACAGAGGTCACGGGAGGATTGGAGGAGATTTAGAATGTTGTTTTTATGCGTTTCTTGTATTGCGGACTCCAGGGTGACAGCATCGATCAGAGAAGTAAGAGAATTCAACGCAGATTGCATAAAATGTCCCTGTCTGTTGATCTGATATTTTCTGACAAAGGAATAGGCTTTTAAAAGTAATTCTTCAAGTAGATGAAAACCCATTAACTCGTCAGTGAGTTCCTTTTCGAGAACAGAGAGCTTGGCTTCAATTCCCCTGGTAGGAGAAGATCGTTTTGAGAGTAACTCAATAGCCTCGATGGAAGTGTTCGCAAATCGTCTGGCGGAGGCGAGATAGAGATTTAAATCTGTCTGATTGATATGAGATATGGTTTCAAGTTTTGGAGTAAAGATTTTTTTTTTCAGGGAACTACTCTTGGATATAACCTTGGCGATTTGCCGAATAGCTGGCTGTGCATATTGTTCATGGGCTTTTTGCAGGCCCATACGTTGGTGGTGTAGAAAAAAATCACCGAGCAAACGGTGCGCTTTTTCCAGGTCTCTATCCATCTTCAAGACCTCTATTCTGATTGCAGTGCTCTTTCGAATCTCATCTTCAGCGTGTCGGATGGAAAGAAAAGAGAAAAAAACAGTGGCAGCCATAAGCAGCACGAGGGAAAAAAGCAGGGTAAAGGAAAAACTGAATTTTCTGCTAATCCCCAGGTTGTTCCAGTATTGGCTGATGGTTTTCATTTGCTTCGGGTTGGGAACACGATGTTCTCTTCTAGCCCTTTGAGACCAAAAGCAGGATCGTCCAGGCGAATAATGTGAAAAGAGGGCGTGGCACAGTCTCCAAATTGATCGCAGCTGAGAGTTCCGGTGACACCCTGAAATGACCGGGTAGCATAGAGGGTGTCTCTTATCTTTTGGCGTCCGATATGGAGTGTCCCATCCGGCGACGAGACAGAGGCTTGTTTTATGGCATTCAAAAGAATTTCGGCGGCATCGTATGCATTCAGGAAGTAACTGACCGTAGGTTCCTCATGGTACTTGGCTATATAAGCAGAAGTCAACTTCTCTACACCAGGTCCCTTTGCTAACGCAGGTGCTACGAAACACATTCCTTTTGCTGCAAGCCCGACAGCCTCAAGAAAATTCTTTTCTATTAAAGCACCAGAAGCAATCAGAAGAAGGTCGTTAAGTTCTGGAGTAGCACGTGCCTGTGTGAGCAGTAGTCCTCCCTCGGCCTGGAAAAGTGGAAAAAAGAGTAATTCTGCCTTGGAATGAACTACCGCTTCCAGGACAGGAGACATTTGGGTCTCCCCTTTATTCACAGAAGTTTCAAGTACAATTTCTCCTCCCAGTTCAACAAATGCTTTTTTAAAGCTGTTGGTCAATCCTGTCGTATAGATATCCTTGTCGTTAATGATTGCTGCTTTGCGGAGATTCTGTACGGTAAATGCATACTCTGCAGCGGTGTTGCCGGCATACTGCTCGTTTGGTGCAGTGCGAAAATAGCCCGGTTGCCAATTTGGAGCGTGTTTTCCTGCAATGGATGTTAGAAATGGGGCAGAGTTATTTCCCGATATCATGGTCAATCCTGCATCTGATATGGCCTTGGATGCCGTAGCGGCGGCGCCGGAACAAGTGCTGCCAAATACTGCTATCATTTGTGGGTCTGCAATTATTTTCAGGGCAGTATTTGCTCCACCTTCGGGTGTGCAACCGGTATCTTCAATCTGAAGGCTGATGGGGTGTCCAAGTATCTCATTGTCCCTTTTATCGAGAGCAAGAGACAATCCTCTGACCTGGGCTTCACCCAAGGAGGAAATTTTTCCACTCAGGGCTTGAAGAACCCCGATTTTTATTTCTTCATCAGGGGAAATTGTAAAACATCCCAAAGGGTCGTTACATTCGAAAAGAGGTTCGGAGTTAATACAGCTTAAAAGGTTAATGGTTAAACAAATAGCTGCAAAGAACGATAAAAAAAAGGCGCGATACTGGTTGGTTTTGTTGTGTGCCAATGATCTGTTACCTAAGTATTCGTGATGAGTTGATTGCCGGATTTCGTGCGTAAATGCCTTGTAATTAAATGGAAAATGCAGCAACGATGCAGTTGTACAATTCTTACCATGCCATCACATGAACAATTTGACTATATCATAAAGAAAAAGGCTATTCAAATTAAAGAGGTTAAAGAGGTGATGCAAGAGTTGATTCTTTGTGCTCTATGAATATTTCAATGGGAATCGGATGAATATCCTGTAGAATATAAGGAACATCTGGCTAGGTAAAATTTTTCTTGGTTTGACTCGTTGTTCTTAAGCTAAAACGGGTTGACTCCAGATTGAATGCTGGCTATCACCACTTTTGTGGTGTTTAAGTGATACAATTATGTGTCTTAACAACGGAATGTCGGTGGTAGCCCTTAAACTCGAAAAAACTATCGCAGAAAGAGTTCAATCCTGCATCTACAACGATCCATGGCGAGAGTGGAAAGTGAGTAATATAGAATGATAAAAACAAAAATTATTGCAACATTAGGT
>CAMZKT010000023.1 GCA_947311435.1 uncultured Desulfocapsa sp. | reverse complement strand
GTAACGGAACCGAAAATCGACGTTGAAGGGGTCAACCGGGGTCTTTCGCCACGTCAGGAAACCGCGGAAGGTCAAGAATCATAAAACTCCCAACATTCCAGCAGTACCTGGATTTGGAAACTGGAACAAGAGAACATTCCAGCAGTACCTGGATTTGGAACGGAACAAGAGAAAACCAAGAAATATGATATCAACATTTCATCCTCCCGAAGAGAAAATGTGGGAACAGTAAGAGAGATTACAAAAGATTATTTTAGCTTCGATATTGGGTATGGACATTCAGTACCAATAGAAACGAGCGTGAGTCACTGTATGCGGTATTCGGAGTAACTGGTACAATTGGTAAAATTATTGCCAGTTCAGAGTTGTTCGGTTATGCTCTTTTATGTTCATGCATAGTCGTAAGAAAATAACAGATGCGTCTGTAGATGTGTCTAATTTCGATTATTTTCTCATTCGACACATGTAACGTTCTGATAATGCAGGAGATAGTGGCGGGGTTCAATTCCCTGCATCGCCACCAGATTGAAAAGGCCCGTTGAATATTTCATAATATTCAACGGGCTTTTTTCGTTTTTAACGTGATGGAATGAATCACTAAGAGTTAATTGTTGCAGCAAGCATTTAAATGAAGATGCATGGCATTTTCTTAGATTTTCCCGTGGTAAGGGGTTTGCCGTTACTAATGAACTGGATGGGGTAAGTGATGTGAAAGATTTGCAGCGTGAAGAGCAAGTTCTTAAAGCCCCTGAAATCCTGGCAATTAAAGGCTTGGCTCAATTTGAGCGTTTTTCTGCTGTCGTTGCCCTGGGTAATGGTAAGGCGATTGTGAGTCTGGCAGACACCAAATACGCTATTTGGTGTTATGCGGGGTCAAGATTCCGCTGATTGTAAAGCCGTTAAAGCAAAACTTGTTGCACTTTGTAAAATACAAGGGGAACCGAGAAAAGAATGCGAATTTCCCTCCCCCCCCGTCAGGAGCCTGTCCGAGAATGCCCTTTCGGAGTCTCGTCCCTCGCTAACCTACCCAAACTCTTTAGAATTATTGAAGAATAATGCTCGCAATACCACATATATGGCTGTGCTTATTTTTTAAAAATTCTTCGATTTTGAACAAAACAGTGAACCTTTAAGCCCTTCCTGAATGGAACGATCAGGATGAAAACCTATTTCTTCCCCCAAAGAGGATCCTGCCCAAATCTGTCCATCCACCAATCCTCTGGTTCCAGGGTTTCATTATCCATGGGTATCAGCGGTACCTTGAACTGGTCACAATGTTTCATCAGGACGTCATAGGCTCTGGTCAGTTTACGCATAAGGTCTCCCTTTGCTCTGTCATCTCCCACAATATCCGGATGATTGGCCTTGCATCTGTTGCGATAGCTGCGTTTTATTTCGCCTAAAGTTGCACGATCTCCAAGCCCCAGTAATTCCTTGGCTTCGAAGATATCGTTCCATTCTGTTCTGGTCATTGTGTTGCGTCCTTTGTTCGCCAACTTGCTTCTTCGCCTCTTCGTAATCTGCCGATATTTGAGCTGTGTTTTATCCAGACCAGAACAGCAATCACGGAACTACAGAAAAAAATTGGAAGGCTTCCGCCAAGGAAGAGCATAAGGAAAGGAATGATACCGGCAGCCGCGAGTGACCCGGCAGATACAAAGCCCGACACCCCCACAACCACCACAAAAATCGCAAGAGCCATGGCAACGGCCCAGGGCGAGAAGAAAAGAAAAACTCCAAGCGCCGTGGCAACTCCCTTTCCCCCCTTGAAACCAAGGTAGAGAGAAAACATATGGCCAAGAACCGCCGCAAGTCCGCATAAACCTATGGATATCTCCCAGTTATCGTTCACAGGGAGGAGTATGGATGCGACAAAAACAGGAAGAACGCCCTTGGCCACATCACAAAGCAGGGTAAGGATGCCGAGTTTTTTCCCCAGTACCCGGTTTACGTTGGTGGCACCGATATTTCCGCTTCCCTCTTCACGCACGTCTTTTCCGACCATACGACTGAAAAGCAGGCCAAAGGGGATGGCTCCTGTCAGATAACTTAAAAGAAGTGCAGTAATCAGCTCTATTGTCATGGTTTCATGTTTTTAGAGTTAAGTTTGATGGAATTACCAAAGATTTCGTATGACATTAGCTCATATTTTTTGGAAACACAACTTTGGTGCATGACTCTCGTCCTTATGGTATGTTTTCTTGGCATTTACCTGAATATTTAAAAATAACCCTTAAAATCCTTTCCCAATACATATAATTCCATGAGTCTACGCACGATCCTTACATTTCCCGATCCGGTTTTACGAAAAAAAGCAATCAAGGTCACGGAGTTTGATGAGTCCCTTCAGGGTTTGATAGCCGATATGACTGACACCATGTATGATGCGCCTGGTGTGGGGCTTGCCGCCCCTCAAATTGGAGAATCCATCCAGCTAATAGTCGTAAACGCATCGCAGGAAGCAGATGGCAGGGATACCCTGGTAATGGTAAATCCAGAAATTATCGAAAAAGAAGGGAGCCAGGTGGACGAGGAAGGCTGTCTTTCGGTACTTGATCTCACGGCATCTGTTAAGAGAAGCAAGAAGATCACAGTCTCTTACCAGGATAAAACGGGACAGAGTCTGGAAATGACGGCTGAGGACAGGTTTTCCGTAATATTGCAGCATGAGATTGACCATCTCCATGGTGTTCTTTTTATAGACCATCTGTCCACTCTGAAACGTGCGCTGTATAAGAAAAAAATAAAAAAAATGATGGCTGCAAAACAATAACAGGACATTTCATGGTGAACACACAGAAAAAATTTCGTATCATTTTTATGGGTACGCCGGATTTTTCCGTACCTGCCTTACAGGGACTGATCGACGGGCCGGATCAGGTGGTGGCAGTTGTTACCCAGCCCGATCGTCCCAAGGGGCGTGGAAAAAAGCTGACCCCGCCGCCTGTGAAAGTGTTGGCCGAGTCGGCAGACATTCCAGTTCTTCAGCCGACGAAAATCAAAACCGATGAATTTGCCGGAAAACTGAGAGCTTTTCAGCCGGATCTTATAATCGTTGTTGCCTATGGCCGTATTCTACCTCCTTCCATTCTTGATCTCCCGCCTTATGGCTGTATGAATATCCATGGTTCGCTTCTGCCCCGTCATCGTGGTGCCGCTCCAATTCAATGGGCTGTTCTTGCAGGAGACAAAGAAGCAGGAGTGACCATCATGCAGGTGGACGTGGGGATGGATACCGGGGACATGCTTCTGCCTGTCTCCATACCCGTGGCTGAGGACGAAACAGCCGGCAGTCTTTTCTCAAAGCTTTCAAGTCTAGGCAGCTGTGCCCTTCTTGAGGCACTTGATCTGTTACGGCAGGGCAGGCTTCACCCGGTGCCACAGGATCACAGGCTTGCAACCGAGGCGCCTCCACTAACAAAAGAGGATGGTTCCATCGACTGGACAAAATCAGCAACTGAGTTGAGCTGTTTTGTTCGAGGTATGGATCCATGGCCTGCCGCCTATGGTTTTCTTGAGGGGAAGCGCTTCCGGTTTTTTATGCCGGTCGCCAGTGATCTCTCTTCTGATTTGGCTCCAGGAACCATTGTCCAGGCTGATAAGAACGGACTTTTACTTGCTACGGGTGCAGGAGCGCTTCTTATTCGTGAAATCCAGCCGGAAGGAAAAAAACGGATGAGTGTTGCAGCCTATCTTTGCGGACATTCTTTAAAAGCTGGACAACGATTCCTCTCGGAATAAACCTGTGTCCATGACCAGTCTTCCCACAACCATTTTATATCTGGATTGCTTTTCAGGGATCAGCGGGGATATGCTTCTTGCAGCACTGCTGGATTCTGGGCTCGACAGAGACATACTGGAGAGTGAACTGGCAAAGATTAAAGGGATTGATTATCGGTTGATCGTGGAAGATCAGCTTCGTGCCGGGATCGGCTGTAGAAGTGTGAAAATCCTGTCTCCATCGGATCAGCATCATCGATACCTGGATGATATTCTTGATCTGTTACAAAAATCAAATCTGGAGACATCAATCGTTGACAGATCTTCTCAACTTTTTACTCGTTTAGCCGAAGCAGAAGCTAAAGTCCATCAAAGCAGTCCCGACAAAATTCACTTTCACGAAGTGGGAGCCATTGACACCATTGTTGATATTGTGGGAAGCCTGATTGCTCTTAAACATCTGGGGGTGAACCGGGTGTTGTGTTCTCCCCTTCCCATGGGAAGAGGCTTTGTTCGTTGTGCTCATGGAGTGCTTCCTCTGCCTGCTCCTGCCGTGTGTGAGCTCCTTAAAGATGTACCAGTCTACGGTGTTGAACAGGATCATGAGCTTGTTACTCCCACGGGAGCTGTTCTTGCAGCTGGGCTTGCGGACGGCTTTGGCGAAATGCCTGCCATGACGGTGAAAAGAGTTGGTTACGGAGCAGGAAGCCATGGCTTGAAAAATGAACAGCCCAATATGCTTCGACTTATTATAGGCGAAACACATACTGAAGAGAAGGCTGCAACGGTTGAGATCATTGAAACAAATCTTGATGATTGGAACAGTGAGGGCTTTCCTTACCTTTGCGATATGCTTTTTAAGCAGGGTGCCCTGGATGTGTCGCTGAGTCCTTTACTTATGAAGAAAGGACGCCCTGGTCACCTGCTTCGCGTGATTTGTCATCAAGCACATGCTCTTGTTCTGAAACAAATCATCCTTTCCGAAACCAGCGCCATAGGGCTGCGTTTTAGAAAGGAGGAAAGGATGACTCTTGCGAGGCGGTCAATCATGGTTTCCACTCCATGGGGAGAGATTGTGGCCAAGCAGGTGCAGACTCCACAGGGGAGTGTGATCTATCCGGAGTATGAAGCGTGCAGGAAAGTTGCCGAGGAAAAGAATATTCCTCTTGCCAGGGTGTATCGTGCTGTTTCGGCACAGAATAATAAACAGTAACTGCTTACAGAGAAAAATGGACAAAATAATAATGTTTTTCGCCACAGGGTTTTATAGTGGCAATCTTCCAAAATGTCCTGGAACATGGGGGACAGCCGCGGCACTTGTTCCCTGGTTTTTTATGCGCAACCTCCCCCTGCCATCATACCTCGCGATGCTGGGGGTGGTGTTTGTTATAGGCTGTCTTCTGGCGGGGTCTGCCGAGAAAATTTTGGATCAGGCCGATGCCGGGCCAATTGTTATTGATGAGTTCCTGGGAATGTTCATCGCTCTCACAGCCGCTCCTCCTCACCCGACCGCATGGGGTATTGGCTTTCTCCTCTTTCGGGTTTTTGATATCTTTAAACCCTTTCCTTGTTCATGGTTTGATAAGCATATCCATGGCGGCTTCGGGATAATGATGGATGATGTTATTGCCGGGATTTATGCCTTTATCAGTCTTCAACTACTCTGGATGCTAGGAGCTTTGTGGTAAAAGATGCTCTCAGGTTGGCTCAATCCAACTGGCCGGCAAGGTCTTTCTCTATCTTGGTGGCAGCGATTTTTCCATTTTGCCAGCAGGTACCAGCGACCTTGACCGGGTTTTTAATGATATTCCCCGCGGCATAATAGGCTTTATCCGAGCAGCGGCCATATTGATCCAGGATGGGTGCTCCCGTTGCAGGGTCTGATTTCAGGTGACTCATATGCACGAGCCCTGCTTCAGGGACGAATTTACCGGTGAAGAGCACGCCGTCACATTCAATAAGCCTTTCCTGACCATTGCCATCGGAGACACGTACCCCGGTAACCCTTTCTTTCCCAAGAATCTCAACGATCCCTGTTTGACGATACAGTGAAACGCCCAGGATTCCAGCACTGTATTGGATCGGCCAGAAAACACTTGCTTTACTCTCTTCTTCCAGCAGGGCAACGGGTTTAATTCCGGCTCTCTTACAGGTGAAAAGAGCGGAGAAGCTGACAATCTCAGTACCTATGACCACGGGTCTTTTGAATGGAATAGTGTTTTTGAGATACACCATGGCCTGCAATGCACCGGTGTTACAGATACCAAGAGGTCGGCCACCGGAAACGAATCTGGCAGACCTTGGCGTTTCTCGCGTACCAGTGGCAATGAGTACACGTTTTGCCTGGAGCTCAATCTCTCCTTCAGGGCGAAGGATTGAGAGTTTCCCCTCAGGTTTCAGCGATGTTACAGAACTTTGTAGAGCGATTTCAATATTCAACTGTCTGGCTGTTTCTGCAATCCGTTTTGCATAAGCCGGGCCTGTCAGAATGCGTCCGAACTCACGGATGCCAAAGGGCGGGTGGCCGCAGTGGCGGGGAACGCCACCGGCTTCATTTTCACGGTCGAGCACTACAATATTGTTAATCCCCGCTTTCTTCAGGGTAATTGCGGCGGAAAGGCCGGCAGGTCCTCCGCCGATGATTGCAACATCCCACGTTTCGGATCTCAATTTATCATTCATGGGCGTCTCCAATTCCAAGCGGTGTTTCAAATTTACCTTCGGTCAGTTCGGCAAGACGGGCAGAGCAGTAAAAACCCTGGCAGCGCCCCATAGTCACTCGTGTTCGACGTTTCAGGCCGGAAATACTTCCAGCAGGAATTTTACCGCCAAGTGCAGCATCTATTTCTCTTTTGGTAACCATTTCACAGTGGCAGACAATTTCCTCAAATCCAGGTTTGTGACAGTCCCTGGGGAGATGTTCAGCCAGATTGGGAACCTGGGGGACAACGGGGTTTGTTATCGCTGTGAAGTCGGCTCCCATCTCATTGAGCAGGTCAAGTACGTGGTGGGCAAGGCCCAAAGCGGAGGTGAGTCCCGTTGAGCGAATTCCTCCAAGAGTGATCCAGTTACGTTCTGAATCTGTTATGATTCTATATTCTTTTCTCTCGGTTGCGGTTCTGATTCCGGCATAGGTCGCAGTGACCGGCATCCCGGCAAGAGCAGGCAACATGTTTACCGCCTTTGAAGCCAACATTTCAAGAGTTTCTTTATCAACGGAAGCATCATCTCTACTGTCCTGTTCCTCAGCCGTTGGCCCAACCATCATATTCCCGAAAATTGTTGGAAAGAGCACGATACCCTTTGTTCTCTCGGATGGTACTGGGAGTATAACCGAATTGACAAGCTTTGAAGCAGCCATATCAAAAACAACAAACTGTCCCTTGCGGGGCATGATCGTAAACTCACTCTCCCCAAAAACTGCCTGATCCAGGGTGTCTCCGTAGAGTCCGGCACAATTGATGACATAACGGGCACGAACTTTCCCCTTGGCTGTTTTGAGCAGCCAATGGCTTCCATCGTACTCGCCACCGGTAACTTCGGCATTGAAAAGGGCTCTGCCGCCGTTGTCAACAGCTTGGAGAAGGTAGGCAAGAGGGGTTGACCATGGATCGATGACGTATTCCCTTGGAACGTGGATGGCGGCTCGAACTCCATCGGCGAGATGAGGTTCCCTGCTTTTTATTTCGGCCTGGCTGAGAAGACAAAGATCCTCGACACCATTGTTGAGCCCCTTTTTAAGAACCCCGTGTAAGCGTTCCTCCTCGTCGGTGCTCCAGGCGGCAACCAAAGCACCGGTCTTGAGTAGCGGGAGGTTCATACTCTCATGGATTTCCAGATATTCGGCATGTCCTTTTTGTACGCACTCCCATTCCAGAGAACCGGGTGGAGCATCGAAACCGGTATGAAGAATAGCACTGTTGCCTTTGCTCGCGCCATCAAGAATATCTGCTGCTTTTTCTATCAGCACGGTTGAAGCCCCCGCCAGTGCCAGGCGGCGGACGACTCCGCAGCCAACAACTCCCCCACCGACGACTGCAATATCGACATCGGCCAGAAGTGTGTTGCTGCTCCCCTGTTGTGTGTTTGTGGTGTTCTGTTTTTGAGTAGTCATGACTGTTTGGTAACAAGAAGCGGCCGAATAGTCAAGGTAGAAATAAGTCGACAAGTAAATGTTCGAAAAAATAGTGGATTGAAGGTGCCTGGTCTGTGGGCGGTGTGTACGAGGGGATGATATTGTATGCGTCTATAAAGAGAAAATTGTAAGAGGTAGAAGAACGGATATGGAAAAATGGCGATAGTACAGGGCTATATGGATATTTTTGGCGATCTGGGAAAGTTTAAATTATGTATCGGTGTACATTGTCTGGCTGAGAGGAACGCGGACTATCAATTATTTTTGAGTTGACCATTCAGTCATATTATGTTAGCGATTGGTTATGAAACCAAATAAAAACCAAATACGAGTTCCAGCAACGATTCCTCAATTATTCCTTGGGAAGTCTTTGCCTGGAGTCCTGGGGAGGCCGTAATGTCATACTCCCCCCCGGCTTTTCAACGGTAAATATTTAAGTGATGAACGTATTACTTAATTTGACTGGGGAGGAAGTTTTATACTGAGAGTGTATGCAATTAATGGATGGTGGTAAATCTGTGGAATGTTTATGAACGGAGAAGAGACTGGATGGGAGAAAAAAACTACATAGTATCGATAGACCAGGGTACGAGTTCCACTAAAGTTCTCCTCTATGACACTCTTGGTAATGTAAGAGCTGAATCTGCTCATTTTATTCATTTTGTTCAAAATGATTGTAATTTCATAGAGCAAAAGCCATTGGATATTCTCCAAAGTATCCGGAACGCACTTAAAGATGTTCTTCACCGCTCCGGGATAGATCCAAAAAAAGTTTCTGCTGTCGCCATCGATAATCAGGGCGAGACGATTATTCCTTTTAAAAAAAATGACCTTAGCCCCCTGTATAACGCAGTGAGTTGGCAGGACAACCGAGGTGAAGACAGGATCAGACAGTTAAAAAAGGATGAGTCTTTTAGCAGGTACATTGAAAAAAAAACAGGATTGCTGGCCAGTTCCTATTTCTCAGCAGCCAAGATGGAGTGGCTTGTTGAGAATGTGAGTGAAGTTCGAGAGGAGATGGAAAACCACAATCTCATGATGGCCACTTCTGAAGTTTGGCTGATCAACAAACTGATTCAGAACAAAAAGTTTCAATCAGATTTTACCACCGCTTCGAGAACCATGCTCTTCGATCTGCAGGGACTGAAATGGGATGAAAGGATTCTCTCTTTCTTCAAGCTAAACATGGATTGCATGGCCGTTACGGTACCTTCCATCGGTGACTATGGAATAACAGATCCGTCGTGCTGCCATGGTATTGTCGCTCCAATAGTGGTTTCAGTTGTGGATCAGCAGGCGGCGTTGATCGGGCATCGTTGTTTCAGGGAAGGGCAGGCAAAGATAACCCTTGGGACAGGCGGCTTTTTGCAGGTAAATAGTGGTAAAGATTCTGAGAACAGAAGCAGGGTAATTATTAAATCTATCCTTCCTGAACTATTCGATGAAACATCGTACTTGTATGAAGGGCAGATTTATGCTGTTGGTTCGGCGATAGAGTGGCTCAGAAGGAATGAACTGCTTCGGGATTATTCCGAGTTGGGACAGATTAACAGTTCACCCGCGCTCTCATTTCCCTATTTTATTCCAGCCTTATCCGGTGTCGCTGCTCCTTACTGGAGAAGTGAACCCCTTGCTGCATTCATTGGAATGGGGCTCCAGACAAGCAGGCTTGATCTGGTGAGCTCAGTTATGGAGGCGATAGCCTTCAGTGTAGTGCAGAATATTGAGCTCATGCAGAAGGAAACAGGTATTGCCATTAAAAGTCTCTCTGTGGATGGGAGAGTCAGTCAGTTCATTTCCATTTTAAAAACCATTGCCGGGTTAACCGGTGTGAAAATCATACAATCCCAAAATGAGGATTTAACGTCTTTAGGGTGTTTCTTTCTTGCGGGATCAAGGCTTGGGGTCTTCAATAACTACGTAGAAATTCAAGCATTTAGTGTTGAATCCGTCGTTCATGACGAAGCATTGAACGAAACAGTTTCGGCGCGTTTTGTTCAATGGCAGCGCCTGTTCGACAAAGTTATTGAGATGGCATAAGCAGATTCACGAATGGGTCTGTAACAATAAGGGCAGCTTGAATAATTGCCTTTTCGTTCAATCTCTGCGTCACAGAAAAATGATAAATGCATGTTTTTTTAGATGCTGCGGATGTTCTTTTTTCTGTTTCCTGACCTTGAGTGGAAATTTAAATTGTTCTAGAGCAGAGCCCCATAACACTTCACTCAGGAGGGAAAAATGAAAGAAAGTTTCTCGAAACAAAGAGTTTCCGGTTCTTCTTTTACGGTTTTATTGGTGCTTGCTTCTTTGGTCTTTTTCAGTTTTGGAACACAGCAGGCGTTCGCAAAAAAAACAATAAAGTGGCGCTTGCAGACATATGCGGGGCCTTCAATGAACGATGAGATCATTGGCAATAAGATTAAAGAGTTTAACAAAATCGCTAATGGTGAAATGGTAATTGAACTCTACAGTGCCGATCAGCTGGTACCACAGGGAGAGATGTTCAATGCCCTGCAGAGAGGTACTCTGGATATGGTTGTCAGCGATGATCAGTCCATGGGCTCTCCTGCGGATGTTGCGATATTTTCCGCATATTTCCCGGCAGCTGGAAAGATCGGGCTTGATATCGATGTTCTCTGGAATCGTTATGGTTTGAATGAAATATGGAAGGAGGCCTACGATGAAATTGACGGTGTTACATGGTTGTCTCAGGGAAGTTGGGACCCCTGCCTCATTGCCAGTAACAAGCCTGTTAAGCATGTGAAAGATTTGAAAGGATTAAGGATTTTTACTTCTCTGTTCAATGGCAAGTTTCTTGAAGAACAGTACGGAATTGTTCCGGTTGTTATGCCTGTGGAAGACGTACAGATGGCTCTTCAGACCGGTATGCTGGACGGTGTTTCCTGGTCTGGTGCCACCGAACTCTATACAACAGGGATAGCTGATGTAACGAAATATCTCTTAACAAATCCAATTTCAGGTGCATGGTCAGGAGGATTTTTTGTCAATACAAAGTCATGGGAAGCACTTCCAGATCACCTGCAAAGGCTTCTGAAGATGACTATCGAGAGTTCTAACTATTACAGACTTAATTGGTACTGGTGGGGAGAAGCAAAGTATCGGGTTGAAGGGACAAAAATGGAACTGACATCTATTCCAGCCACCGAATGGACAGGAGTTGAAGAACAGGCTGCAAAGTATTGGGAGACACTTTCCAAAAAGAGTCCTCGTTCTGCAAAGATTGTTGAAGCGTTCAAAAAGTATTCTGAGGTGAGAAAAAAAGCAGGTTCTCCCTATACCTGTGGGGAAGAATAAAATGCCATCTTTATGTTGTTAACCTCGTTTCAGTTTCAAAGAGGGTTTTCTTCTGCCAAATCAGTCTGTTGAAGAGATTGGTTTGGCAGACATTGTAACTGACTAACAGAGGGGGACTATTTTATGATTAAGCCATTAAAAATGTATGTGCGATCTGTGGATTCACTCAATACGTTGGTGGGACAGGTAGTAAAATTCCTGATTTTAGTGATTATCGGCATTTTAACCTATGAAGCCATTTCAAGAACGCTTTTCAACCATCCCAACAAATGGGCACTGGAGATGACCCAGTTTATTAATGGCACATATTATCTGCTGGGTGGTGGATGTGTTCTGTTACTTGGTGGTCATGTCAGGATGGATGTCTTTTATGATAGATGGTCACAAAGAAAAAAATCTATCGTTGATATTATGACCTTTGTTTTTAGCCTTGCATATTTGTCCGGTCTGCTCATGGGCGGGATCAGCAGCACTGCATTTGCTTTGAAATATGGGCAGAAAAACTATTCCGCCTGGGGGCCACCTATTGCACCGATGAAAGTTATTGCCACAATAGGTATCACCTTGATGTTACTGCAAGTCATCTCAGAGCTGATTAAGGATATCGCAATAGCTTCAGGAAAAGATACTTCGTGGATTAAGGAATTAAGAGACAGAGAATAAAGTTTTCCGTTTCAGGCGACCTCTATTTGTATTGATTTTCAGGAGAAAGTAAATGAGTTATTCTTTTATCGCACTACTTATGTTTCTTACAATGTTTGTTGTCTTGCTCACCGGGCGACATATTTATGCAGTGCTCGGAGGGGTAGCCTCGGTTTTTGCATTTATTCTCTGGGGACCCGGTGGCCTTGATATGGGGTTCCATTCTGCCTTTACCCTGATTAATTGGTATCCTTTAGTAACTTTGCCTATTTTTGTGTTCATAGGGTATCTTTTTTCAGAGTCGAAAATATCAGAAGATCTGTATGAAATGATATATGTGTTAATGGGTACTGTTAAAGGAGGGCTGGCAGTCGGAACCATTATTCTCATGGCTATCATTTCCGCAATCAATGGTCTGAGTGTGGCCGGGATGAGTGTTGGAAGCAGTGTTGCATTACCGGAAATGCTCAAGAGAAAATATGATAAAAAAATGGTGACAGGCGTCATTCAAGCTGGAAGTTCTTTGGGAATTTTAATCCCTCCAAGTGTTGTTTTGGTGCTTTATGGAATGATTGCAAGGCAGCCGGTGGGACATCTTTGGCTGGCTGGTGTGGTGCCAGGTCTTTTAATGGCAGCACTCTTTATTCTCTATATTGTTGTCAGATGTAAATTACAACCGGAGATGGGGCCGGCAATATCGAAGGAAGAGTTAAATATACCTTTACGTGATAAACTCAAAACTCTTAAGGGAGGGATTTTACCTCTTTTCATTGTGTTGACCATGTCGGGACTCTTTTTTCTCGGAATCACAAGTCTGGTTGAGAGTGCAGCCACTGGTGCTGTGGCAACTCTTATTGCAGCTGCCATAAAAGGAAGATTGAACTGGAAAGTTTTAAACAGGGTGTTGGATCAAACACTCAGTATAAGTGCCATGTTCATGTGGGTTGTAATGGCTGCAATGGCCTTTGCTGCAATCTTTGACGGGCTTGGTGCTGTTCATGCGATCAAGGATTTGTTCCTGAGTCATGGCTTTGGCCCCGTGGGGACAATTATCGCCATGCAGGTTTCTTTTTTGTTACTGGGGACTTTTCTTGATGATACAGCTATGTTAATTATAGTTGCGCCTTTGTATATTCCTCTGGTGGTTAGTTTGGGATTCAACCCAGTCTGGTACGGTGTTCTTTACACAATTACATGCCAGATTGCGTATCTCACTCCCCCATTTGGCTACAATCTCTTTCTTATGAAGGCCATGGCTCCAAAAGAAATTACAATTATGGATATTTACCAATCCATAGTTCCTTTTGTACTGATTATGTTAGCAACGATTGGACTTCTGATTATCTTCCCTGAGATTGTTTTGTGGTTACCGGAAGCTCATTTTGGAAATTGAGTTCAGGGCAAAGCGCGAATCAGGATGGTGTATTCTGGTTAGTGCCAGAGTGTTTTGAGTAGTCACGAACCTCCTGTGAAATTTTCATGGAACAAAATTTGGGCCCGCACATGGAGCAGAAATGAGATGTTTTGGCGTTTGAGTGAGGCAGGGTTTTGTCATGAAATTCGACGGCTTTCTCAGGATCAAGTGAAAGGTTGAACTGATCCTGCCAGCGAAACTCAAAACGT
>CAMZKT010000022.1 GCA_947311435.1 uncultured Desulfocapsa sp. | reverse complement strand
TGTGGGCTTTCTATTACCCACAAATCCCAAGCCGCAACGCCATAGACCATCCTTCAGCAATATCAATCAGCCGTTTCCATCCTCGCCAAAGTGCGAGGGTGCCTGGCGGTCCATCCTTCTTTCTTGCTAAATAGCCACCAAGTTTGGCTACCTCTGTAACCACATCAGCAATGGGAGGTGGAGCCGTAGGGCGGCTACCATAAGGTGACAATATGGCGACAAGTACATTCCATTCCAGCTCTGTTAAGAACTCAGAACAAGGCCGGGAGGGGTTTGTGCGAGCAATCAACGTAATCATAAACAATCGCCACGCAACGATGCTCATTAAAGTGAGATAACATATTAGCCGGTTTGCCGTTCCAAGACGACAGGCTTCCACACGAAATCCGGATTTCAATACTTTAAAATACATCTCAATCCGCCACCGAAGAATATACCAACGTATACGCTCACAAGCTTCGACCAAGGTTTCTATAGGCTCATTCGTAAGAAGCATCCATTCTATAGCATCTTCCCCTTCAGGAGGATGCTTTTCTATTGCATGGATGGCATACATATGAATGTCAGGTAATACCTCAGCTTTATGTTTTGGATGATTTCGTGGAGGATTCATTTTGAAATTGCCATACTTTATTTCCATTTCTGCTTTTCTCGATTTTCGCTCCTTGCTGTGTCTTGTTTTTTGTCGACCAGAGATATCTATGGCATACGTACCCGCAGAGGGCTTCGACAAAATGTAATCCCATAATTTCTCGACATTCTTTTCTGCATATCGACTTCTTCTGTTGATAGTCCTGTTCTGAGAAGCACGCACAAGCGCGATTGAATTATTCTCGTCAGCCACTTTGAAAAAATCATAAAAGTCACACTCTCTGTCACATACAGTGATAATTGTTGCTTTGGTGGGCACCTTCATAGTTGTCTTGAGAGATTCGATCCACCGGTAACTCTCTTTCTCTTCAACGGGCAGCACATCCTGAATATTTCTACCTCTCTCAGTGCGACGTTCATGTTCAGGATGGAGCTCGCGGGAAAATATCTTCTGATCAAAAAGACCTAAAGGGGTGCCTTTCGTTGTCACACCAAAACAGGTATGCATGACTAAGCCCCGGGAATATATCTTGTCAATATTCTTCCCTTTTTTCATGGAAATTTTCCCCAGCCCCTTTGTTTTTGGGTGATTGGTGTAGATCAAATAACTTGTATCCTGAATTGCAAGAACAATACTATGGCCTTTGGCACGACCAAAGGTCTTTTGGCGATGTGCTGCCATGATCTGTTCAACATCAACGTTCTTGTTCTTAAAGAAACGATAAGCTGCCTTTGTTTCGGCCCAGTCGGCACAGGCCTGGTTGATTGGGCTCTCAGGAGATTGAGAGAAGGAGTCGCAGATTTTTATCAACCTTGAATCGAGTCTCTTATCGCCAAGATCTACCTCTTGAAACTCATCAGCTGCCCACCCCATTCGGAACCTCCTTTTCAGGTATTGTTTATCATGTGGTAAACGTATATAATACGTCTACTTTACAAAAAAAGGAGAACCAATGAAAGCTTTACTTCATAAAAAAAAATCGCTATTACAGAGAATTGATGACTATTCAGAATTTTTGCGTGGGTCAATCACAAGTGTCTGCTCAACGTGCAACAGGGCAAATTGCATTTGTACAGGCAAACCAACAGGAAGGGCGTACCGGTTAACATACAAAGACAAACAACAAAAAACGCGAACAGTTTATATTTCTAACGCCCAATTACCTGAGGCACGTAGAATGTTATCCAATTACAGTAAAATGCGTGACCTGATGGATAAGCTTTTTGAGACAAACATTGATATTCTGAAGAAGAAAGCTAAACTGAAATCAAACGATTAGATTTGTGGGTAATAGAAAGGTGGTGTGGGGGCTCCCCGGCTACCCGATTCGGCGATTTCTGCCGCTTTTTTTGTTTTTCTATTTTTAGATATTAGATACAAGAAAGGGAATCTGCAACTCGAAACTATTGCTGTTCAATTAATATATATATTACAGCTCATCACCTGGTACTGGAGTTCTTTCTGGTACATTATTTAGTATTGCCGTAAATCCTTCTCTGTTGGCTCTTTTTGCTCTTTGAACTAAATAATCTTCTGTTGATATGGCAGATATTTTTTCAGATACTGCTGATGAAATAAATTGATTTATAGAAACACCTTCTTGTGAGGCTATCTCTTTAATATGGCGATGAATAGAGTTGGGTAACCTTAAGCTTAATGCACTCATTTTATTCCCTCCAAATAATTACCTGGTGTTATGGCTTTAATGCCAAATTTACCAACACCTTTAAAATCTTTAATATTGTGGGTGACAATTGTTTTTGTTTTAGATGCCACCGCAACCTCAAGAACATGATCATCTTTGGGATCTTTTAAGTATGGCCTCCATAAAAAATAAATTTCTTGAAATTTGCTAAGGGCACAAATGTTATCAAGGACTATATCCACCTGTTTATGTGATAATTTCAATACTGTTTGCTCTCTTTTCAAAACATCTTCGTATTCAAATAACAATGTAGTTGATATTACAGGCTTTATTTTTTTGGCATTTAGCAACCTAAGTATTTGATATGATGCCCCTGTAGATGAATATAGGCCAGAAAAGAGTATATTTGTATCCATTATGATAATATTATCTTTCATGATCTAACGATACTGCATACGGTATTATTTGTCAAATTTTGATTCTGGTTCTGTGGGTGATTTTTTATATTTATTGGCATTTTATTTAAGCCGAACGACCCAGCTCACTGGATTTTGCGAAGCGCAGCGTAGCAAAATTCCGGTGCAGCGCCTTGTGTACGCCCGACATGGGCGTGAACTAATGGGGTTAAAGTCCCCTGTAAGTGTTCCATGTAACGTTGTGAAACGTAACAAAATTACTAGCCGATGGCAAGGGCGTTACCGTGAGCTAAGGTCTGAAGGAAGCTAATCATTTCCAGTGTAATCACCGGTGGGTTCCGGTACAAAAAAAAACAAATCCCGGCACAGACAAGGAATGTCCCGCCTATCTGTGAGATACGAAACAAAGAAGGCAGACAGGAAACTGAGGATATACAGCGCCATGCTGAGCAATTGGTATGGTGAGAATACAGAAGTCAGCAGAAGCCATAGTAGCCCCGGTGGTTTTCTTACGGAAAGAAGTAGCAGATGTGTAGAGCGAATGACGGGCATCCCACGCCTGATAACAGGGCTTCTTTACGGCTGCGGATTACATATTACCGAAGCCATTCGACTTCGGGTTCATGATACTGATTCAGGACACAAATTTAAGCTCTACAATGGGGAGTTTCCAGCTGTCCACCTTGCAGCGTTTGTTAAAGTTCTCATCGCTTATATCGGTAGAGTATCGGACAGTTATGGCAACAACTCTTGCCGTTTTGATGGATCGTAATCGAGGTGCCCAGCGTTTTGCCGCTTTTTGGGACAGGAGGGCAACGGGTATGTTTCTGCTTCTCAATTCAATCTGTTTATTCTGTTCATGCAGCTCCAGCATATCACCCGGCTGAAGCCTGTCAAGCTCCCTGTGCGTGGGGTGTAATGCTGGTTTTCCAGCACCGTAGTCAATAAAAAGTTCTTTCATGCCCAGAATTTCATATTGGAAGAATGGAAATTTGGGTTGTTCATTGAGAGTCATTGATGTATGAAAAATTGGTTGTCCATCGAGAACTGAACAGTGCGGATTCTTCCATTTGTTGTTGGCGTGTTGCAGTGAGAAGAGGTGGAGAGATTCCCTGGCCCGGGACATACCAACGTAATAGAGCCGCCGTTCTTCCTCAAACTCTGAACCTTGCATTTCACGCCAGTTGTCCCCCAGGATGAAGATATGATTAAACTCCATACCTTTCACGGAATGTAAGGTGGAGAGAAAAGTACCATTGCCGAGATTGCCGGAGTGGCGCTGGTCACCAAGTATCTCGTAGAAAAACTCCTGGATATCCGGTACAGGTTGAGCCGTGTTTGCTGTTTCATCTTCCCATATTTCAATGAGATGGCGAAGGTTGGCCTGCCATGGGTTATCCTCTTCCTGAGTAGGGGGAAGTATATCGAACAGCATTTTCGCAACCATTTCTTTAGTGTTGTTTTCCTGTAGAAAGTTCAGAAGAGTATTGTTTTCCAGGATGCGTGTAAGGGAAGGGAAGTTATATCTTCCAAAGTTTATGGATACTGGAAGACCATGTTCTTCAAGCAAGGTTCGGATGTGGTTAAGATCCTGCCATTCTCTGCCCAGCACTGCACACTGATCGAAGCTGAAAGCGTTGTCGATTTGTTGGAGTTTCCTGATTTGTTGTAAAACTGTCAGAGCCTGAGCATGTATGTCTGCCACTTGATAAATCCTTACTCTTCCCTGAGCTTCGGGGTCGCTCTGTTCCAGTTTTCCCCCCGGTGGGAGTGTTTTGCGACCATCGTTTATTCTGATTGGATGTTGGGTTTTCATCCTGTCTTGATTGAGTTGTATCAACTGGTTGGAGGCTGCGATGATATGAGCTGTTGAACGATAGTTCTCAGTAAGATAGTGGATGTCGGCCTTATAGTCATTGTGGAACTTACGGATAAACTCAACATTGGTACCACGAAATCGGTATATATTCTGATCGTCATCGCCGACAGCCATAATGGCCATTTTTTCCTCACTGTTCGTGAGCTGTTTCCCGGCCAGAAGAGAGATTAATGTATATTGCTCTTCATCAATATCCTGATATTCGTCAACGAGGATATGGCTGAATCTGTGAATCAACTCATCTCTGGGAGCTCCATTGCCAAAGCCCAGAACATCGCCTTCACCTTTCAGCAATGCTATTGCATCGCGAATGAGTATGGAAAAGTCGATATCTGTTTCCCTGTTAGCACTTTTTTCCAGAGCAAGTGAACGTCCGGTTATACGAAGGGCCAGGCCGTGGAAGGTAAGTGTTGTGATTCTTTGTACATCATGTCCAATTAAGGCAAGCAGTTGTTTTCGCAGCCCTGTGACACCAGAACGATTATAACAAAGAGCAAGAATGGAACCTGGGCGAATGCGTTGAACCCGAAGAAGATAGGCGATCCGGTGCACAACTACTCTGGTTTTTCCGGAGCCAGGGCCGGCAAGAACCAGCATGTTTTTATCCGTTTTTGACGAAACAATGGTCTCTTGAGCAGGGTTGTGGAGATCATCAACGATCTGCTGGTAGGACTGTTCGCTGGTGGCACGCTGCAATGATTGCTCACGACCCGGGAAGAAGCGTTTAATGAAATCTTCCTTTTCGTCCTGGAAGTAGGATGTAACAAGACCTCTTGCTGCATTGATTGTGTCCAGTGCCCTCTTTGCATATTCATTCATCACATGGATTTGGAAATTACGTTCTCCGTAATGGGTCTTCAGGGGCGCAAAGTCATTGTTTGTGTAATGTACACCTTTTTTATCTGCGTTCAAACGTATGGTCATGGCCTGACGGAACACAGCAAGTCCCTGTTGAAGGTCGATGATGGACTGCTCGTTCATAAAAGTGAGTGCACGTTCTGCGGCTGCCAACGGGTCTTTCAGATCGTGGAGAAGCAGGTCATGTTTTAATTCTCCAATGATCTTTTCAAGGGTGAACTCCACCAGAACAGCCTTACTGCGTTGTACGTCAACGGGGATGGCAGCAATCAGCACTTCAAGTGCCTTGAACGATGCCTGTTGACGGATTTTTACGGTTTTGTTCAGGCTCCGCCAGTCACGGTGCAAAATCATGGAGAATCTGTGATAGCCACGATCCCGAATGGAGACACTGCCCTTTTTTCCGGCAATTCCTTTGCCGTCCAGGGACAATCCATGGAGGATAAGGTTCAGACTGCGTGGGGTGCTGTAGGAATGTCCCATATCGAGAAGTTTTTGATTGACCTGTCTCAGGTCTATTTCCAGGTGCTGCCCGGTATCCACATCGGGAGCAGTTTGTTCAAGGACTCTCAGGAAATCCTTCTCCAGAGCAGCGGTCTGTTTCAGGCGTTTTTGAGAACTGTTTTTCACCTTATGACGGACATAGGCAGTAAGGATTGTTTCCTTGTTTAACAGCCCCTGGTCAGCCATGTCCTGTAATGTTCTGATTACGCGCTGAGACTCTGTTTCGTTTGCGGAATCGTGTTCGCTTTTCTGAAAAGAGGAGTGAGCCGCCAGTTCATCGGCACTGAAGCCCCGGTTTGGTTTCCGGTTTTCCATGAGCGACTCAAGAATTGCCAGCCAACGTTCCTGCTGACGTTTGGAAAGATTTAAGGTATCGATTTTCTCTTTTGCTTCAACCAGATTTTTCACCAGGGGCGTTCCCTGGAAAACTCTGGTATTGTTTTCGTTACGTTCCAGAAAATTGCCTCGTTCAAGCCACGAAATCGCGGTACGTACTCTGGTGTCATAGTCGGGTGTTTCTTCCGGATCAAGGTCAACTACTTCCTGACGGATGAGTTCGCCAGTGGTGAGTACCAGTTCATTTTCGCCCTTTGCTGCATACCGAATACCACGCAGGAGCTGTGCTATCTCGCGTTTGCTTAATCGTGAGATGGCACTCAGGGTAAACTGGGTCTCTATGTCCTGATCGGTAAAAATGAGAATACATTCAGCGGTGTTCCTGTCACGCCCGGCACGACCTGCTTCCTGCAGGTAATTTTCAAGAGAGCCCGGGATGTCATAATGAATTACAAGGCGAACATTGTCTTTATCTATCCCCATGCCAAAGGCATTTGTGGCGCATATTACGGGGATATCACCCTTTATAAAATCATCCTGAATCTGTTTCTTTTCTGATGGGACAAGCCCAGCATGGAAGGCATGGGCAATATAGCCACCATTTTGCAGAAGTTCCGCCAGCTCTTCGGTGCTTTTTCGTTTTGCACAGTAAATAACCACACTGCCGGATACATTGTATCGTAAACGCAGCAGTTCCAGAACTGTTTCTTTTTTTTCGTAGGGACTCGTGGGATATACTTCGTAAATAAGGTTGGAGCGTTCATGTCCACCTTCAAATCCAACAATGCGTATTCCAAGCTCACGACCAAGTATGTCGATGATTTCCATTCTGACATCTTTTTTTGCAGTGGCGGTGAAACACTGTACAGGTGGAATGCTGCATTTTTCACGTTGTGCCATTTCGCGGATGAAGCGGACTGTATAGAGGTAGTCAGGGCGGAAATCGTGACCCCATTTGGAGAGACAATGGGCTTCATCGAAAATCCAGGCACCAATCTCACGCTGTTTGACGCAGTTGATAAACGAGCTGTTTCGTAACTGCTCGGGCGAGACATAGAGAATCCCAATGTCGCCCAGTCGTACACCTTCCTGAACCACACGCCTTTCAGGAAGAGTGAGCATTCCCGAGAGGGCTGCGGCAATGGAGGTTCCGGTCTGGCTTGAAAAATTGTCTACCTGATCCTTCATTAAGGCCTGGAGAGGAGATATAACAATGGTCAGCGCATTTCGGTGCTGGTAACGCATAAGGGCAGGGAGGAGATAACAGAGGGATTTGCCGCCGCCCGTTGGTAATGTGGCGAAAATTGATTTATTCTCGGATGCGGCCTGGACGATCTCTCCTTGTAGGCTTTTTCCGTTTTTAGTGGCAGGAGTTTCTCTGAATGTTTCAAAACCGAAAAAGTTTTTAAGAAAGAGTGTTGGATTGTGATGGGTATTGCAATAGTGGCAGTGTTTTTTCCTGCATGGGGTTTCTCGTAATTGTTGTATTATCTGAGGGGTTTCCGGGAAGTGGTGACGAACCCACGGAGGAAGCACGGAGTTGCCCCCGGCCACAGTGAGCCATGCCGTGACATAGGCCAGTGGGGGGAAATTGAAATTTCCAGTGTCAAGTTGATCGAGCAGGTATTGTAATGCGTTCGCACAAACATTCTCTCGGATAAACCAGGAAAAACTTTCCACAAGGTCATCTCCTTCGAGAAGTGCAATTCCCATTGCTCCCATTGCAGATGATAAGCCGGAAAGCCTTGTGTCCTTGTGAAAAAAACTGCGGTAAAGCAGGGGAGCGTCGGAGCAGGAAGTTGTTTGGAGAGAAAATGCATCCCACTGCTCGCAAAAGATCTTCCCGGCAAGCTTTGCATCCTCCACCGGGTTGTTTACGCTGTCTCGGACTAATTGATAGTTTTTCACCAGGCGGTGATAAGGATTTTCCGGAAAGGCAAGGGGGGAAAGGTAAAGGGTATCAATGCACGGTTTTTGTAAAAAGGCCAGGTCAGGCGCAAGTTTGCTGAGGTGAGGAATGTCATGGGAGAGTACGTTATGGCCGAGAATGAAGTTCGCTTTCCTGGAAAGGGCATCAAATTCAGCAAGTTCTGTTTTGGTGATTCTTCTTCCGGCTTCCAGTAAAAATGAGTCATCTCCACATACTGCACCGAGTGAGTATATTTGGTTTCTCTCATTGATTTCAATATCAAAAAGGAAACATTTGCTGAGAAATTCCTGACTGTCCATGGGCACATATACTGTGTTTATATTCAGTTCCAGTGCTGCTGAACAGTTCCCTTCTTTTTTACAAGTAGAATATGTACTTCAGGGCACTAATTGTTTGCTGTAGCTGGTTGGAACCGGTAGAACAAAATCAGACTCTGTGAAACGGGTTGCAGTACTGATATTGTGTAATTCAATGATAACCTTCGCCCCCCAGGGGAGTCCTGTTATTTGAGTTTTTTCTTTGGCGGCGCAAAGTGTGTGGTTTTTTGCCGGATTCCCGTAGGAAATTTCAGCGAGGGTTTTCCCATTCCTGTCAAGAAACAGATATCCCAGGAGCTGTTGGTGTTGTAAATCAAGATGGAGCCATGTCTGTTCATCACTCATGCTCGATCTTTGTCGGGCAAGAGGAATCCAGATTGTCTGATCCGAAGCATCCCTGTAAACCTGCTCTGCCTGGAAGAGGGTGGAGGGTATATAGCCGGTCAGGTAACTGAACCAGTCTCCTTCTGCAATGACCAATGGCAGTTTTTTACGAATAGCAAGTGAACGAATCCCGCCTCTTATGTGTTGCTGTCTGGAAGTATCTAAAATCTGAAATGTATTTCCGTCACTGGCAAAGGCGTAGAGCATCATACCCAGGGGATTGCTCAGTATAAATTTTATATGGGACGGCGAAGCAAGTTGAAGATAGCCGGCTATACCGCTATTCCCGGTTGGGCTTTTTATGAATATTTTTATGTCGGCATCCAGGCTGTCGGGGCATGATCTGTATGTCTCCTGGAGGGCGGTGATGGCGGACAATGCCTTGCTGTTCTCGTCTTCGTTCAACCGGCTTTCCCAGCGTTTCCCGGCACAACCGGCCAGTAGAGAAAGAGCGAGGAGGAGCAGTGGAAGCAGACCCAAAACATTATGGGAAACAGACCTAAAGTTCATCAATTTTCCCCTGTACACGTTTTTTGTCTGGAAGAGTGGTGAACAGTTTTTCGGCATTTTTGTATGCCTCCTTAGCCTTAATCTTCTTCCCCTGCCTGACATAGATGTCACCCAGATGTTCATGGATATGCGGGTCGTTTGGCTCAAATTTCAGGGCGGCGAGGGTTTCTTCAACAGCAAGGCTGAGTTTCCCCATTCGGAAGTACACCCATCCTAAACTGTCCTGGATATATCCATTTCCTGGTTTTAAGCGCATGGATCTCTGTATATATTTCAGTGCTTTCTCAAGGTTGGTATTGTTGTCGGCCCAGGTATACCCGAGATAATTTAAGGCTTCAGCATGATCCGGTTCAAGCTCCAAAACCTTTTTCATGTGTGTTATGGCTTTTTTCTGTTGGGAACCCTGCTCAAGAAGAAGGCCATATTCAAAATAGATTTGTGGATTGTCAGGGTACCTGCTGATGGCGGTTTCCAGGAGTTCGTAGCCTTTTTGAAGTTGGTTTTGTTCCTGGTAGAGAGAGGCCAGAAGTGTGTAAAGACCGGGAGTAGCAGTTTCTTTATGGGCGAGGTTTTGGAGGAGAAGAGTAATTGCCTGTTCACGATCCTGTTGTTCCAGAAGGATGCGAACCTGAAGGTAGATACTGTCCTCGTATTGAGTGGAGTCTTTTTCCATGCTTCGGAGCAGGTCAAGGGATGCTTTATATTCCTGCTGTTGGTAGCGAATCACAGCCAGCATATAGATGAGTTCCGGTGTTCCTTCCCGAGAGATAATAGGCTCCAGGAGAGCAACAGCCTGTTCAAGTTTGCCAGAGCGAAGATAGAGCCTTGCTGTAATTGTATCCACCTGGTCTGTGGAGTAGTCGGAATTTCGTAAGATTGCGAGAACCTGTAAGGCTTCCTCCTCTTTGTCCTGCAATAACAGTACGTGAACAAGGCCCAGCCCGGATCGGTGGTCGTCGGGTTCTTCTCTGAGTATTTTCCGATACTGCTGTTCCACTGCTGTGTAGTTTTGCATCATGCTGTATACTTCAGCAAGTTCCAGTGCCAGATCTGCAGACCAGTTAAGAGCAAGAGCCTTCTCGTACCACTCAACTGCTTTTTCGGTTTTTTTTGTGAGGAGGGCAAGCCGTGCCAGATAGAGGTAGGCAAAGAGAGATTCCCGGTTAACCTCGAGTGCTTGACGGAATGTTTGCTCAGCTTCCCTGTATTGATTTTTATCGGAATAAAGAGCCCCCAGACGAAGGTACATGGACTCATCTTTCGGGTTGAGAGTAATAAGTTCTGTGTATAATTGGATGGCTTTATCAGTATGACCACTTTGGCTGGCAAGACGGGCAAGAAGCAGTCTGTCCTGGCTCTTTTCCGGAAATTTTTGTATCAGCATTCGCAGCCATTCCGCTGCTTCGTCAGGTTTACCCATTTTAATAAGGAGAATGGGGAGACGGCGCATAATGTGGCTGGAGTCAGGATCGCAAATAAGAGCTTTTTCAAAGGCCTCCTGGGCCTCATTATAACGATTATTGTTCTCTGCGTGTGTTCCCCACAAAAAATAAAAATAGGAGCATGCGCTATCGGGTTGATCTGTGAATGGTATCGCTTCTGAATCTTCAGGTATGAGGTGCTGATCTGTAGGAAAACAGCCGCTGAAAAACAGGGCAACTGCACAACAAACAACGATTAAATTACAGTAGGGGCGATATATCATAATGACCGTAGCAATGGGGTTACAAGGGCAAGAACATTTTGATGAACTGAATTGATATCTTTTGTCGCATCAACACGCTGAATACAGGGGAGTTGTAGACGTTCAAATTGGATGGAAACTTTTTGAAGGTATTCTTTGCTTTCAAAGTCATTAAGGGCTTCTCTCCGGCTCTCTGTTATTCTTTTAATGCCTATCTCAAGGGGTACATGAAAGAGGATGGCGAGGTCTGGTGTGGGTGCAAAATTGTTGCGTGTAAGAATGTCTGTAGGGTCAAGGCCGGCAGCACCTTGATAGGCAATGGTTGAAAGGTAATAACGGTCGCAGAGGACTATTTTGCCATTTTTCAACTCCGGTATTATTAAGTCGTCCACGTGGTCTTTTCTGTCGGCAAGAAAGAGCTCAAGTTCGTCTTCCGGTTTTATTGTGTTCCGTTTGGTAAAGAGGGCACGAATCTGCTTACCATATTTACCGTTGCTGGGTTCGCAGGTGGACACAACCGGAAATCCCTGTTTTTCTAATGCTGTTGCGAGGAGTTTGAGCTGGGTTGATTTTCCAGTTCCGTCGGTTCCTTCAAAAACAATCAACAGACCGGGAGTGTTTGCAGGCATGAGTTATCCTTTAGCGTTGTTCGTTTGGGTTGTCGTTCTGTTTTGGATAATGGTATGACATAGTTCTATGGCCGCGGTAAGACTTGCCGGGTCTGCGGTTCCCTTGCCGGCAATATCGTAGGCTGTCCCGTGATCCACCGATGTCCGTACAATGGGAAGGCCAAGGGTAATATTTACACCATCTTTGAAATGGAGCAGCTTGAAGGGGATAAGTCCCTGATCGTGGCACATGCAGACCACAGCATCATACTTACCCTGAGCTGCGTTAACGAAAATTGTATCTGGGGGAAATGGGCCGTGAATATCCATGCCCTGTTTTTGAGCTTTGAGTATGGAGGGGAAGATGATTTCCTGCTCTTCTGTTCCAAACATGCCACCTTCTCCGGCGTGTGGATTGAGTGCGGCAACGGCAATTTTAGGAGAAGGAATATTGAAATCCTTGACAAGAGCTGAGTAGGTAGTCTGGTAGAGTGAGTAGAGTGATTTGATGTTCAATAAAGCGGGAACCTGGTCAATACTGCAATGGATGCTTGCTAGGGTTACTCGAAGGGACGTTCCGGCGAGCATCATAACCTGGCCGGAGCATCTTGTGAGATCTGCAAGCATTTCAGTGTGGCCAGGATAGTGGCAACCACTTTTGTTTAAGGATTCTTTTGAGATAGGGCAGGTACAAATTCCTGAAAAATAACCGTTTTGAATCCCCTGCACACTCATTGAAATTGCGGAGGCCATGGCAATAGATGTCTTCTTTGAGAAGATCCCGGGATGAATATCCGTTGGTGAGAGCTGTGATGTTTTAAAAACGGGAATAATTCCTTGTTCTATTGGCGCATAGTCACCAACTTGCCATGGGATCAGAGAACAGTCTATCTGTAGTGCGTTTATATAGAAGTCAAGGACGGCTATGTCTCCGGCTACGATAATTGGGGCGGAAAATTTGTTGTGAATTTTTGAGAAATACTTGAGAATAATTTCCGGGCCAATACCTGCGGGACATCCCATTGTTATAGCGAGTGGAAGCATGATGGTAATTGGTTTAAAGTTTTGGAATTAGAATGTTGCCTCAAAACAGTTTTTGAGATGTTTAATATCTATTCCATGGTGGGCGTGAATAGTGATGGAAATAACATCAAAGCGCATCGGTTGGTCGTGAAGTTTGTTTCGGGTAATATATTCCAATGCGACCTTAGTGATCTGTGTCTGTTTTTTGTGGGTGACAGCTTCATAAGGGCGGCCGAAGCGAAGGCTTTTCCTGGTTTTTACTTCAATAAAAACCAGATATGTCCCATCCCTGGCTATAATATCAATTTCTCCGGTTTTTTGCCTGTAATTTTGTGCAAGTATTTTAAAGCCTTGTTTTTTTAGATGAACAACGGCAAGTTCCTCCCCTTGTGTTCCAAGGCTGATAGTGCTTTTAGGCAAAATCTTTTACCCCTTTAAAGCTCAGGCGATGGTGAGGACTGACTCCATGATTTTTTATAGCATTACGATGTTCTTTGGTCGGGTAGCCCTGGTTTTTGATAAAGTTGTATTGCGGATACTTATTGTGAAGTTTTGCCATGATTTCGTCACGGGTAACCTTGGCAATGATGGAAGCAGCAGCGATGGAGGCAGAGCGTGATTCACCTTTGATCAATGGCTGTTGAGTAATGTTCATAGCTACTGGAAACTTGCCGTCCACCAAGAGAAAGTTTGGCTTTAGAGACTCCTTCTTTAGACTGTAAACCGCTCGTCTCATGGCAAGAAGAGATGCCTGGAGTATATTGATCTTGTCTATGAGCTTGTGTGAAACAACACCAATTCCAATGAAAGCCTGAATATCTAAAAGAAGATTGAAAAGGTGACGACGTTTTTTGGGAGAAAGTTTTTTTGAGTCTATAAAGAGGGGGAAGATGGTCTTGTCACAAGTATTAGGCAGTATAACAGCAGCTGCAACAACGGGCCCTGCAAGCGGCCCCCTGCCTACTTCGTCAAGACCTGCAACAGCAGAGTATCCCTGTTGCTGCAGGTTCCGTTCGAGAAAAAAGTTGTCCTCCTGAAAAGGAGAACAAAACAGCGACAGAAGATTCTTCGGTAGCTGTTTGTGTTGTTTGGTCGTACAGGATGCGTTGCGTTTCTTAACGCACATACCCGCGCTCGCGGATCCGTGCTGCCTTACCATGACGATCACGGAGGTAATAAAGGCGAGAGCGACGAACCCGGCCACGACTGACAACCTCAATCTTCTCTATACGGGGATTGTGCAGGGCAAAGGTTTTTTCAACTCCAACACCATGGGATATCTTGCGGACAGTATAGGAAGCACCCATATTTGCCTTGTTGCGTTTGATAACCACGCCCTGGAAAATCTGGATACGTTCTTTGGCACCCTCGATAATACGAATATGCACTTTAATAGTGTCACCAGGACGAAAGTCAGGATGATCCTGACGCATTTGTTCCATTTCAATTTTGTCAATAATTGTACTCATAATAGTTTCCGTTGTTTCTCGGTTATGCTACTTTATGTAGCGTCGTGTTGTATTGGTATCTTAACATTTTATTTATTCACTAAGCAGTCTGTCGAGAATTATCGATACTGCAGAACGTACAGAAAGATGATTATAACCAGTTCCTGCCCCTACAGGAGGAAGACAATGGTTAGCCATTTTCATGGCCTGTGGAGCTAATCCATGCGCTGTGCCAAAAAGAAGGAGTATTGCCTGGTTATCGTTTATTTTTACACGAACGTCGTTATACCCTATGGTTTTTTCCTGTATCCTGGCACTGGTACTGATAATTAGTGGAATGCAGTTTCGTTTCTTTGTAATACGCTCGACAACCGTCTCAAGATTGTCTGCAAGTTCCACATGCTCAAGAGCTGCTTTTCTTGCAGGATTTCGGCTGGCTCCATGGCCTGTTTTCCAGTGCCTAAGTATTTCTGTGACCAGTTTTTGCTGATCTTCGTAGGGGGTTACAATATAATAATTATCAACTCCATACGTTTTTCCTGCTCTGGCAATATCGTGAATATCTAGATTGGTTACGGCGGAACCAATGATATCTCCAACCTTATTCACTACAGGGTGGTGAACAAGAACGATATCCAAGCTACTTGCTCCTGCTTTCATGGCCCTGTGTGTATTTTTTTTATTTGGTCAAATAGCTTGTTTTTCTTCAGTAACTTTACTTCAGTTCTGCTGAATGAACCATACTCCTGCACCAGCAGGTCAGGCCGATGAGTAAGTGTTCTGCGAATCGACTCCAAGAAACGATATTGCTCAATCCTGGCATGATCTCCTGACAAAAGCACATCAGGTACCTCAACGCCATTAAACTTACGTGGTCGAGTATATTGCGGATGTTTTAGTAAGTTTCTGCTGAACGTATCGTTGTCTGCAGAATCTGAACATCCCAGAACACCTGGTAGTAATCTGGTCACAGAATCAATAATAACCATGGCTGCAAGCTCACCACCAGTGAGAATATAGTCACCAATAGATATCTCTTCGTCAACCTCAGCATCAATGAAGCGCTTGTCTACACCCTCGTATCTTCCGCAGATGAGAATAAGGTGTTCTTTTCTGCTGAATTCACGTGCTATCTCTTGATTGTACTGTCTTCCCTGTGGGCTGAGCAGTACCGCATGACCAGACCCATTGTTCTCTTGTACGGATTCCAGAGCGGCAGTTAGAGGTTCTGGTTTCATGACCATTCCCTCACCGCCTCCAAATGGCCTGTCATCTGTCATGGAGTGTTTATCCGTTGCAAAGTTTCGGATATCGGTTAGCTCCACTCGAACTTTCCCGTCCTCCCTGGCTCTTCGAATAATAGCTTCGTTCAGGGGGGAATCAAGAAGATTCGGGAAAATAGTCAGTATGTCAAATATCATGGGGTGCTACCCCCTTTGCTCCTTCATCATCATTTAACTCGAGGAGTCCCGATGGTGGGGAGATGATTAAACAATGTGCATCCCTTGCAGTAATAATGGAAGGAACAAGAGGTATCATTACCTCATGTACACCCTTTCGTACAACAAGGAGATCCTGCATGCCATTGTTGAAGAAGGAATGCACCGTGCCTACAATCTTCCCATCCTCAGTTTTAACCAGAAGGCCTTCGAGTTCGTGAAGGTAGAACTCACCATCTTTAAGTTCGGGTAGTGCCCTTTTCTCAACAAGAACGCCAAAGCCGCTTAATCTCTCTGCACCATTCCTGTCATTAACACCCTGTAATTGCACAAGCGTCTCTTTGTTTCCATGGCGTGACCGAACGACATCAAAAACAGGTAAAAGTTGCCCCTCTATGGAAACGAGAAACAGTTTGCGATGCCTTGTGATACTCTGCTGCTGCCCGGAAAAGGAGTGCATTTTTAGCTCACCTTTAATGCCGTGTGCTCTGCCTACTTTAGCAATAAGAACAAACCTGTTGTTGTCATAAACAAAGTCGTCTGCCATTTTATTCAGTGATTATTCCAGGATATTAAGACGAGATTTCTTGTCTTCTTTTCCTGCGGCAGCAGTAAGCAGGGATCGCATTGCTCGTGCCGTTCGTCCCTGTTTACCAATCACCTTACCAAGATCGTCTTTTGCAACGGCCAAGTCGACTAGGATCGTTTCATCTTCTTCCGTGACAGTTACCCGAACTTCATCAGGGGTGTCCACCAGCGATTTGGCAATAAAAGTGATTAGTTCCTGCATAATATATTACTCGGCAGCAGGGGCTTTCTTGAGAAGACTTTTTACAGTTGGTGTCGGAAGCGCACCACGTCCAAGCCAATCTTCAAGTTTGCTTTGATCAAGCTTGATTACAGCGGGATCCTTGAGAGGGTCGTAAGTTCCTATCACATCGAGGAATTTTCCGTCCCGAGAGCGTTCTGCATCGGCAACAACGATACGGTAAAATGGTTTCTTCTTTCTTCCAAGTCTTGTTAAACGAATTCTAACTGCCATTCCAGATATATCCTCAGGTTTTGTCGGGGCACTCGTGTGCACCATAAATCAGGCTTTATGCCTGTTTTTCCAGCACGATTGCTGAAAAGTTATTAATTGAATTTCTATCGTCGCATGCCCTTGGGCATTTTCCTACGCTTTTTGCCACTGATGAGTCCCGGCTTTCCGCGCATTTTTTTCATCATTTTCAGCATGGCCGAGTAGCTTTTAATTACTCTGTTTACTTCTGTAACACTGGTACCGGAACCAGAGGCTATACGTACTCTGCGGCTTGCGTTAATGATTTTGTAGTTCTTACGTTCCTTTCTGGTCATGGAGCGGATAATGGCTTCTGTTTTGGCCAGCTCCTTCTCGTCAGGCTTAGGGGCATCTTTTAATTGCTTCAGTTTGTTGATTCCCGGAATCATGGACATGATTTGATCAAGGGAACCCATTTTCTTTATCTGCTGGATTTGTTCAAGGAAATCTTCCAGAGTAAAGGTTGAATGTCGCAGTTTTTTAGCAAGCTTGTCGGCTTCCTTTTTATCAACCACTGCCTCGGCTTTCTCGATGAGTGTAAGTACATCACCCATACCGAGAATTCGGGATGCGACACGATCTGGGTGGAATATCTCCAGAGCATCAAGTGCTTCACCGATACCAATAAACTTTATCGGTTTACCGGTAACGCTTTTAATGGAAATAGCAGCACCACCACGAGCATCGCCTTCCATTTTGGTAAGAACAACACCTGTAATTTCAAGTTGCTTGTTGAAGGTGTCCGCAACCGTAACCGCATCCTGTCCTGTCATCGAATCTGCAACAAAAAGAATTTCAGAAAGCTGGATACTGTTTTGTATATCCTGCAATTCTGCCATGAGCTTTTCGTCAACGTGCAGTCGGCCGGCAGTATCAAAGATCAGGGTATCGTAGCCTTTTTCGTCTGCAACAAGCATTGCCTGCTGACAAATCTCAACCGGATTCATGTCAGTGGTTGAGTTATGGACGGGGATATCAAGGCTTTTTCCAAGGATCTGAAGCTGCTCAATGGCTGCTGGACGATAAACGTCAGCAGGAACAAGGTAAGGTTTCCGGCCTTTTTCCTTGAGCATTTTGGCAAGTTTTCCAGAGGTGGTTGTTTTACCGGAACCCTGCAAACCTGCCATCATAATGGTGACGGGTTGCCTGCCATCGAGTCGGATCTGCTCGGTGATGCCACCGAGGAGATCCACCAGTTCATCATGAACAACTTTTATAACTTGTTGACCAGGAGAAAGAGATTTCGTTACCTCAAGTCCAACAGCTTTTTCAGTAACTCTGGCAATGAAATCTTTGACAACCTGAAAATTGACATCAGCTTCAAGAAGCGCCATACGCACTTCACGCATGGATTCCTTGATGTTTTCTTCAGTGAGTTTGCCAGTGCCGCGAAGTTTTTTGAATACTCCTTCCAGCCTGTCTGTTAGATTGTCAAACATAGTTGTTTATTTGTCTTGTATTGTGTCACGATGGACGTCAATCATCCTATTAAGGGAATTATTAGAACAATGCAGAATAAAAGCCCTTTTAAAAAATATATATAACTCCCAAAAATAATGAGTCGAAAAAGGAAAGAAAAATACTTAATAAATAATGTTCTGTCAAGCAGCGAACGATAATTGATATAAAAAAATGATTATTTATGGCGGATTGTGTCAACGGGAGTAGGAAAGGGGAGTGTTATTGGGTTGAATTCCCAGATTTCTTGTTGAAAAGCTCTATAAGTTTTTCAGTCTTGTCTGCTATTACTCCCATTGCTTGTGCAGACGGGGCTTTGGAAGACAACTCACAAACAGGCATATATGCTCTCAGGGCATCTTTTATTGCCGGATCTTCAGGGATATTGCCAAGCAGCGGGATATCGATGCCCAGATATTTGGCCACTAACTGCTTGAGTTTTACTTTATTGAGTCTGGCATTGTCAACGTCCCTATTGATTACAAGTAAGGGATGAAAGAAAAGCAAAGCCTGCTGGGCTTTTTCCTTCGCTCCCTCCTGCGTTTGTTCTGCAAGGTCGAAAACGTCTTTAAGGGTTGGGAAGCTGTTTTTTTTTAGAATTTTGCCAACTTCACTACTGGAAAGAAAACTGCTAAGAACCTTGCGTATGGTTGCAAGTTGTAAAAAGCCGAAAAGATCCATTATTGAAGTTGGTTCAGGCATGGTCACACATATTTGAATGTCACTGTACATGAAGAAATCAAGGGTATGATAACTGGTGCCGGCCCCAACATCCAGCAAAACCACATCAACATCCAGTGCAGATATTGCACGAAGTAGGCGCTGCTTTTCCTGGTACGACATGTTGGCTGTTTGAAGAGTACTTCCCGTACCGGGAATTATTTGCAGACCGTGGAACGAGTAAAAGGTGTGGGCAACCTCTGAAAGTGAATCAAACTTTTTATTTAAAAAATCCGTTAGTGAATACTTGGGTTCAAAGAGCCCGAATAGAAGGTGTGTGTCGGCACCTCCTATATCAAGGTCAACCAGGCAAACTTTTTTACCTTTTTTTGCAAGTAGGAGGGCAAGGTTGCACAGGAGTGTGGTTTTGCCTGTCCCGCCTTTTCCTGAT
The DNA here is from genome assembly GCA_947311435.1 of uncultured Desulfocapsa sp. GTDB lineage: Bacteria > Desulfobacterota > Desulfobulbia > Desulfobulbales > Desulfocapsaceae > Desulfocapsa. Next base: position 42,144 of record CAMZKT010000022.1, on the reverse strand, counting down.
CCTATAGAGATAGTAACTGCCATAGTATTTAAAACAAGCTGAGTCGGCTTTCCTCTAAAAGTTATTTTTTGTTTCTTCGCTTATTGCGGATGGAATATATGAGGTTTGCCGACTTGAGGATTGTCTGCAACTCCGTTTGAGAACCACTTGGGGCGCTCCATAGGTGCCAACCTTCTTTTGAACGTAAGACAATTCTGCCATTTTCGACTGTGAAGACGGAATCTCCTGGCAAATCAGGAACCTTAGTGGTGCATGTGTCCTGTTTTGGCTTTGCTTCTCTTTTATGATGAATACAGGAGGAGCAAAGAGTTGATGAATTGTTGCCAAAGAGATTGAGAACTCCTCCGCAGTTTTTACAAAATTGCATTTATATTTTTAGTATAACATAGTTAGCGTTGGATTCTGATTGTTTTTATTGTTCTTTGTCTGAATCAATGATGTGATTTGCGGAATAATGTTTTAGGTCTTTTCGGTTAAATTGGCGAAATAATTAAGTTCAGTGATGTATGTTTGTAATTGTACTAATTCGTGAATGGGTTTTTGGTGGGTGATGCAGGCTGCGAAATTGGGTGCTAGTTTGATGATTTAAGTTGAGACTGTGGTGTCTCCGCGATTTTTAATGTCTTTTGTCTGCACTTAACCAAATTGGATATTGAAAGAAATTGATGCAGGATTGTTTGAAAATAGATAATGATAATTATGCCTGGCTCTTTATTAAGGTTTGCAAAAGAAGGTCTGACGTGGTAACTGTTGTATTGGTAATAATGCTTCCCACTATCAAAAAGGTGAATAATATGACTGACAGAAGAATGTTTTTGAAAAGCTCCGCTGTAGCAGTTTCTGCCCTCACTCTTGGAAGTGTTGGTATGGCAAATGCTTCTTCCGGTGGAGATGATTATGCCGGGATTATTTATACGGCAAAGAACCCTGGGAAATGGGCCAAAAAAGTTGGCAGCCATGCACCGGTAATCACTGTTAAGGGCAATGAAGTTACAGTGGAAACAAAACATGGTATGGTGGCGGCTCATTTTATCGTCCGACATACACTAGTCCTTGATGAAGGAAAAGTTTTGGGAACAAAAACCTTTTCTCCCACAGACAAGGCTATTTCTTCTTACACTTTACCTGATGGCTATAAGGGCGACATTTATGCCACCAGCTTTTGTAATCTACACGACTTCTGGGTAACGGAAACGGAGGTTTAGTTCTTTTTCAGGGCCGTACCTGTATTGGTGCGGCCTTGACTGTTTTCTCGTTGTAGGGAGAAGGTCTGGGCGCTCATTTAATACCAAGCATCCCTTCTTTTTTTATAAAACTCGTTATTACATCAAGTCCTTTCCCCGTTTTCATGTTGGTGAAAACGTATGGCTTTTCCCCCCGCATTCTTTTTGTGTCTTTATCCATCACCTTAAGGGAAGCTCCCACCAGGGGAGCTAAATCGATTTTGTTAATGACGAGTAAGTCGGATCTGGTGATTCCCGGCCCACCCTTGCGAGGTATTTTATCTCCAACGGCCACATCTATTACATAGATAGCAAGATCGGCTAATTCCGGACTGAAGGTCGCACTCAAATTGTCACCACCACTTTCAATGATGATAATATCAAGATCGGGGAAAGTATTGACAAAATCATCCACAGCAGCAAGATTCATGGAAGCATCTTCGCGGATAGCTGTATGGGGGCACCCTCCTGTTTCCACACCCGTTATACGCTCAGGAGGCAGAGCGTGGTTACGGGTGAGAAATTCTGCATCTTCACGAGTATAAATGTCATTTGTTACTACGGCAACCTGATATTTGTACCGCATTTTCTTGCAGAGGGCTTCGATAAGTGCGGTTTTCCCGGAACCTACGGGGCCGCCTATTCCTAAGCGCAAAGGGGAGGGGCTTGTCATCTTGTGTTTCCTTTATGATCTGTAAAGTCTAGTGTATTGGGTCTCATGGAGACAGCTCGCCAATGCCTGTGCCTGACAAGTTGCTCCAATATCTGCACTGTTAATTTGTAATCCCAGGCTGACAATCTCTGGTAGTTTCGTGCTGAGTTGAAAAAGAAGCTGTTGTCCTGCTGTCTGTCCAAGGGGGATGGTCTTTATCCCAGCCATGATCTGATTTTCCAGCCATGCCCAGCTGTAACCGAGCGCTGCTCTCTGTGGGGAGATGCCCCATTCGACCGCTGCCAATGCAAATCCGGCAAGTTGGCAACGGTTTAATATCTTTTTGCATCGTATGCCCTTACCTACACCCAGAGTTTCCAATAGTGTTGCCAAGGCTCGGCCACGTACTTCTTCTTCATTGCGTAATTCAGTGGTTTCACGACAGCTAAGGAGTATATTGCACCATTTAGTAAAAGCATCCAGGTCATTTGCTTTTATAGACCATACCATACGAATAAGAAGAGGAATATCAACAAAAGCGATGGCATGTTCCAGTATGTCACTGATCCACTTTTCAAAGCTTGAGGCATCGTGGACCCAGCCTGACTCCACTGCCCACTCCAGCCCTTGTGAGTAACTGAACGCCCCTGTTGGCAAGGTCGGACTAACCAGGTGGAGGAGGCGCAGGAGTTGCTCTTGCTCAGTTGTGTCTGTGGTGGGGGGCGTTGTCATAAGCTCCTGGCTCGGGTTCAAATGGTGCATGTTCCACCTGTGGTGATAGTCCTAGTGACTTCAGCATGGCATCAATTACTAAATCATATAAATAGCTGATGTTATTGTTGCGGATCTCAATGTTGACGTGACGATTTCCCAAGTGGTAGCAGGCTCGGGAAAACAACAAAGGGTCTGTGCAGTAGATGGTGGATAGTGTTTCTGTAGCTGCTCGGATTTGGATAACGACTCCATCTTCGGATATAAGGTGGTCGCCGTCTCGTAGAATTGTCCTACGAACTAAAAACAAGCCGGCTTCTTCACCGCTGTCGAGGTGTACGCGTTGACGGCTTTTTTGTCGTTTTTCCCAAGGGAGAGTGAGTGTCCCTGTTGGGGGGACAGTTGCATCCACTTTTTTGATAAAAGTTAACATCTTAAAAGAGAAAATAGCGTTGAGCCATGGGAAGTATCGTAGCCGGCTCGCAGGTGAGGAGCTCTCCGTCTGCACGTACTTCGTAGGTTTGGGAGTCAACTTCAATAGTTGGTAGATAGTCGTTTAATATCATATCTTTTTTAGTTACTGTTCTGCAGTTTTTAACAGCACTGGTGAGACTACGAAGGTGCAGTTGGTCCACTATTCCTGCATTCATCGCTGCCTGAGAGAGAAATGTGAGCGAAGTTGCATTTGCAGCTCTTCCGAGAGAGCCGAACATTGGACGGTAGTGTACGGGCTGAGGTGATGGAATTGAGGCGTTTGGATCTCCCATTGGTGCCGCGCCAATCAGACCTCCTTTGATGATAAGGCTAGGTTTTACACCGAACATGGCAGGTTTCCAGAGAACAAGATCAGCAAGCTTTCCTACTTCGATGGAACCAACTTCGTGGCTGATGCCGTGGGCAATCGCTGGGTTGATGGTGTATTTAGCAATATAGCGTTTTGCGCGCAAATTGTCGTGATGTGAAGGGTCTCCTGGCAGGCTGCCCCGTTGTGTTTTCATTTTGTGGGCAGTTTGCCAGGTACGAATAATGACTTCTCCAACTCTGCCCATGGCCTGTGAGTCTGAGGCGATCATGGAAAACGCCCCGAGGTCATGAAGAATATCCTCTGCCGCAATGGTTTCCCGACGAATGCGGGATTCAGCAAAGGCCACATCTTCTGCAATTTTCGGGTCAAGATGATGACAAACCATAAGCATGTCAAGATGTTCATCTACGGTGTTGATTGTATATGGGCGGGTAGGGTTGGTGGAAGAGGGGAGGACATTATTTTTGCCACAGGCTCGGATGATATCTGGAGCATGTCCGCCTCCTGCACCTTCGGTGTGGTAGGTGTGTATGGTGCGATCCTTGAACGCGGCAATGGTCTGCTCGACGAATCCTGACTCGTTCAAAGTGTCTGTGTGGATGGCTACCTGGATATCCATTTCTTCTGCAACATTCAGACAGTTATCTATGGTGGCAGGGGTTGTTCCCCAGTCTTCGTGAAGTTTTAGTCCCATGGCACCGGCTTCAACCTGCTCTGTCAGTCCATCGGGTATGCTGGCGTTCCCCTTGCCCATAAAACCGAGATTCATGGGAAGAGTATCCGCCACCTGAAGCATACGATGTATGTTCCAGGGGCCCGGGGTACAGGTGGTGGCGTTAGTTCCGGTTGCCGGGCCTGTTCCTCCTCCCAGCATGGTGGTTATCCCGCTCATGAGGGCATCTTCAATCTGTTGAGGGCAAATAAAATGGATATGAGCGTCTATGCCACCAGCGGTGATGATAGATCCTTCTCCTGCAATTATTTCGGTACCGGGGCCAATTATAATATCAACACCGGGTTGTACATCAGGATTACCGGCTTTGCCGATTGTGTTGATTCGGCCATTTTTGACTCCAATATCAGCCTTGATTATTCCCCAATGATCAAGGATGAGAGCGTTGGTGATGACAAGGTCTGCTGTCTTGCCGCTGCCATGCTGACTTTGTCCCATGCCGTCGCGGATAACTTTGCCTCCACCAAACTTCACCTCTTCTCCGTAGATGGTACGATCTTCTTCCACCTCAATAAAGAGCTCTGTGTCAGCAAGCCGTACTCTGTCACCTGTAGTTGGTCCGAACATTTCTGCATAGCCATTACGGCTGAGTTTTGTCATTTACTCTCCTCCAAAGAACCCATAATTGCATTATTAAAACCGTATACGTTTCGTGCACCGGCATACGCCACCAGCTCGATTGTCCTGTTTTGTCCGGGTTCAAATCGAACGGCTGTTCCGGCAGCAATATTAAGCCTGAAGCCTCTGCTTTTTTCCCTGTCAAATAAAAGAGCCGGATTGGTTTCAAAGAAATGATAATGGGAGCCAACCTGAATGGGCCTGTCTCCACTGTTGGCAACAACGATAGAAATGGTTTCACGCCCGGCGTTGAGCTCGATTTCGCCTTCAGCAGTTATTATTTGACCTGGTATCATAACATTTCTCCTTCCTATACAATAGGATTGTGAACGGTGACTAGTTTAGTGCCGTCGGGAAAGGTGGCCTCGACCTGGACGTCCTCAATCATTTCAGCAATCCCTGGCATAACATCTTCTGAAGTCAGTAGTGTTCGGCCGTATTCCATAAGTTTTGCTACAGAATTACCATCGCGTGCCCCTTCAAGGATGGCAGCGCTTATGAAGGCTACAGCCTCAGGGTAGTTGAGCTTTAGCCCGCGTTTCTTGCGTCGCTCGGCAAGTAATCCGGCAGTGAAGAGTAGGAGTTTGTCTTTTTCTCTTGGAGTCAGTTCCATGTTGTTCCCTCAGTTTTACACCGCTGGAGTGGGTGTGGTTTTTTTGTTCATCGTGTCTCAAGTGGCCCATATTCGTGGCAGACAGGCAGGTCTCCCCGTAACATCTGGACGTAAAAGTCGCCAGATATTGATAAACAGATCGCGGGCAGCAAAGGTTGAGTAGCCCAGATATCTCGCTACAAGCATATCATTCAAAAGAGTTACACCATATAACACATTTTTCTCGTGCGGGGAAAGTTCTCTCAAGGTGCTAAGAATGTTATTTGTACAACCTGTGGCGACGAAAGTGGCTATGACAGGATATCCGCGCAGTCCGGCACTGCCAAGGAGTCCCTTGCCGTCTTGGAGGCGAAGTCGTTCGGTGAGCAGGGGGATGCCTTTGCGGCGTATGATAAGGGAGGTCGCAAGTTTTCCCTTGTCAAAAACCTGATTGTTTACCGGTAATCCCAGACAGAGAATCTCCCAGCCAATGAGTGTTGAACTGGATCCTGTATCAAAAGTTGTGCTAATCTCTGCTTCGGCGCCAGGAAAGATAATATTTTCCTGGGGGAACCACTCAACTGTTGCCCCTTCATCGACTTTAATGTGTTGATTCTGTATCGCTGTTGCCCCGGTTGAACGGTAGAATTTAGTCGCCCCGGGTGTGGTTATAAGAATGTCTGTTTCTTTACCTGCATGGATGTCAATCTCCAGTTGATCGCCACCAACCACTCCGCCGGGCGGGTGGAGGATATAGGTATGGCAAACCTCTCCTTCCGGGTAAAGGGGGCGTTGTACCATCAGGGGGCCATGGTGCTTGTTTTGGGCAAGAACAGTGCGCTCTGGCCGGTACTTGTACCCAAGTTTAAGTCTGGCACTCCAACCGCTGCCTATATTTCCCTGTGTCTCTCTCTGGGGCATTTATACAGTGAGGTATTCGCGGATTAATTTTTTATCGAGAGCCTCTATTTTGCCAGTGGCAACGGAACGGCCGCGATCCACAATAGTAAATCCATCTGCCACTGCTCTGGCAAAAGGAAGCTTTTGCTCTACCAGCAGAACGGTCATTCCCATATCATTTTTCAAGCGATTAATGATGTCTCCTATTTCCTGGACAATATTTGGTTGAATACCTTCTGTGGGTTCATCGAGTATGAGAAGCGATGGATCGAGCACCAGCGCACGGCCGATGGCAAGTTGCTGCTGTTGCCCTCCTGAAAGATCTCCACCTCGGCGATGCAGCATTTCTTTTAATACCGGAAAGAGAGAAAATACAAGATCGGGAATGGTTTTTCTTTTTGTTCTTCCCTTTCCAAGACCAATTTCAAGATTCTCACGCACAGTAAGGAGTGGGAATATTTGCCTGCCCTGAGGAACGTAACCAATACCGAGTCCAGCTCGTCTTTCCGCTGATAGTTTTGTGATATCTTTTCCCTCAAAATAAATATGGCCGGAACGGGAGGGCAGCAGACCCATTATGACATCCAGAAGGGTGGTTTTTCCAACGCCGTTTCTCCCCATCAGGCAGGAGCATTTTCCCATTGGAACAACAAGGTCAATGTCCCAGAGAGTGTGGCTTTCACCGTAGTACTGATTAAGTTGTTTGATTTCCAACATCTGCTATTCTCCGAGATAAACTTCTATGACCTGCTGGTTGTTTTGTATTTCATCCATAGTTCCTTCGGCCAGGATGCTCCCCTGATGTAATACCGAAACTTTTTTTGCAATCGAGCGAACAAAGTCCATGTCATGTTCAACGACAACAATGCTGTGGTCACCTGCCAGGCTGGTGAGGAGTTCTGCGGTTCTCTCCATTTCCTGATGGGTCATCCCGGCGGCGGGTTCGTCGACTAGTAATAACTTGGGGCTTTGCATAAGAAGCATTCCAATTTCAAGCCACTGCTTTTGTCCATGTGAGAGGGAACCGGCAGGGTTACGATATTGTTCTTTGAGGCCAATTGTCTGTAGAATTTCATTGATGTGGTCGTGTTGTTCACTGGTAATACGGGCGTTAAGCATCGACCATACCCCTTTGTTCCCAGCCATGGCAAGCTCGAGATTGTCTATAATAGTGTGGTTTTCAAATACAGTGGGTTTTTGGAATTTCCGGCCTATTCCTGCGGCTGCAATTTCCGGTTCGTCCATCTCAAGAAGATTGATTCTTTGACCAAACCAGGCAGAGCCACTGTCCGGATTGGTTTTCCCGGTGATTATATCCATCATTGTTGTTTTTCCAGCTCCATTTGGACCTATGATACAACGCAATTCACCATTGTTAATGTAAAGGTTTAGTTCGTTAATGGCCTTAAAACCATCAAAACAGACGTTTATCCCCTCCAGATAGAGGATTATGCCATGAGTCAGGTCAAGATCGGGTGGTACTTCAGGGACGAGAAATTCAAAAACCTCATCACGTTGCAATAGAGAGCGGATGGAATCCATAGACTTCATTTACTTATCTCCTTTTTTTGAAACAGTCCAGTGACTCCCTTTGGCAGGAGCAGCGTAACGAGGACAAAAACTGCGCCAAGGGCGAAGAGCCAGGCGTCCGGCATGGCTGCGGTCAGGTAGCTTTTGGCGTAATTAACCAGTAAGGCACCAACTACTGCTCCGTACAGTGTTGATCTGCCGCCAATCGCAACCCACACTACTATTTCAATGGATGCTAGAGGAGCAAACTCACCCGGGTTTATGATCCCAACCTGAGGGACATACAAAGCACCGGCAATTCCAGCCAACATAGCAGAAAAGGTAAAGACCCAGAGTTTGAAATTTTCCACCCGGTAACCAAGGAATCTAGTTCTGTCTTCCTGATCCCTGATGGCAGTACACAATTTACCAAACCGGGAGCGGGTGATATAAAGACAGCTGAGGTATCCTGCACCAAGGGCAATGGCGGAAGAAATAAAAAGTGCAATCCGAGTGCTGTCTGCCTGTAGGGAGAAACCAAGTATATCTTTAAAGTCTGTCAGGCCGTTATTCCCCCCAAAGCCCATTTCATTTCTGAAAAATGCCAGTAAAAGCGCATAGGTTAGAGCCTGGGTCATTATGGAGAGATAAACTCCTGTGACTCGAGAACGGAATGCAAACCAGCCGAAGAGTAGAGCCAGTAGACCAGGAACAAGCATCACCATGAGTATGGCAAACCAGAACCAGTGAAATCCATGCCAGAACCAGGGCAGTTCCTGCCAGTTGAGGAAAACCATAAAGTCCGGAAGAACAGGGTCTCCGTACATTCCGCGAGTGCCTATTTGTCTCATCAGATACATGCCCATGGCGTACCCTCCAAGGGCGAAAAAGGCACCGTGTCCAAGGCTGAGTATGCCGAGATAGCCCCACACAAGATCCACAGCTATTGCAAGCAGGGCATAGCAAAGATACTTGCCAAGCAGGGTCATGGTGTAGGTTGAAATGTGTAGAACGTGTCCTTCTGGAAGCAGTATATTGCAGAGAGGGACGACAAGTGTTACGAAGGCCAGCAGGGCAAGCATCGTCGTTCCGCCACGATCAGTTTTTAAAAGTCTTACAAGTTGCATAATATCACCCCGCAGCCCGGCCCTTTTGTGGGAACAATCCCTGGGGTCGTTTCTGAATAAAGAGAATAATAAAGACAAGAATTAGAATCTTGGCGAGTACTGTTCCAGCCCATGGTTCAAGAAATTTATTGGCAACCCCGAGGGAAAGGCCGCCAATCAACGTTCCCCATAAGTTGCCGACTCCACCGAAAACCACGACCATGAAGGAATCAATAATGTAATTCTGGCCAAGGTTTGGACCTACATTGGTGAGCTGTGAAAGAGCAACCCCTGCAATTCCGGCAATGCCGGAGCCAAGGCCAAAGGTGAGAGCATCAACTCTTGCTGCTTGAATACCCATGGCTCTTGCCATTTTCCTGTTTTGTGACACTGCTCTCACCTGAAGGCCTATGGAACTTTTTTTGAGGACAAAATAAAGGCCGGCAAAAACCAGTAAAGAAAACACAAGGATTGCTATTCGATTGTTGGTTAGAGACAAAATCGGATTAAGCTGCAGGGAACCACTCATCCACTCAGGACTGGCAACACTTCTGTTGAGCGGGGAGAAAATTGATCGTACAGTCTGTTGCAAAACGAGACTGATACCGAAGGTTGCAAGGAGTGTTTCCAGAGGACGGCCATAGAGAAAACGAATGACCGAGCGCTCAATTATGATTCCTGTAAGGCCTGAAACGCAAAATGCCGCCGGGATGGAAAGCAGGAGAGCAATTCCTATTGACTCGGGCATGAGTTGTTGGATGACATAAGTGGTGTATGCTCCAATCATTATCAGCTCTCCATGAGCCATATTGATGACTCCGATCACCCCAAAAGTAATGGCAAGTCCGATAGCTGCCAATACAAGCACTGAGCCAAGGCTGAGCCCAAAGAAGATCGTTTCAAGAAAACCGTAGAAGGAAACCTTCGCATCGAGTGATGCAAGTACGGATTCAGCTTTTTTAAGAACCACGGGGTCGCTCTCATCAGTGACCAAGCGGCTTATTTCATTACGAACCACTGGGGTGAGGTTTCCTTGTAGGTTATCAAGGGCAAGGATTTTTTGTTCGTTGTCGGGATTGCGCAGATTTACAATATGCGAGGCTGTTGTGAGTATTTTGATGATAGTTTCGTCTTTTTCTGTTTTGAGAAGCTTTTCGAGAAGCCTGGCCGATTCAGGAGTTGGATTGTTCAATAAATTATCGGCAGCCTTCTCCCTGACTTTGGGATCATTTGATCCGAGGCGGATTTCTGCCAAGGCATTTTTGAGTATTCCTCGTAGCTTGTTGTTGATGGTAATCTTTTTTAATTTTCGTTTTTTGACAGAACCTAGCGGTTTTCCATCAATGGCCGATGTCACTTCTGCCACCGATTCATTAAAGGTGGTGTAAACCAGAGTGGTATCTTTTTTTAGGCGATAGAACTTTCCTGCAAGCAGAGAAGTAAGAATTTTCTCGGAGCGAGGATCGCTACTTGCTGCAATTTTTTTGATACCGACTTCTTTTTGTTTAAAATTCCTCTGGAGGAGGAGAGCGAGGCCTTCATTAAATTGTGTCTCGTTTTCCCTGGCATGGCAGAAACCTATAGGAAAAAGAGAAATTGAGTACGTTATAAATACAACGAGCGTGACAAAGAGAGTTTTTGTTTTGCGTGAAATGTTTGCTGCCGGATACATGAGGGCTCTCGGTATTGTTCATAGGGTAGGTTGTGGGCCTGTTAACCGGCAAAAACTGCCGATTAACAGGCGTAGGAACTATTTTATTGTTGACTCGAGCATTTTCCTGTCTTGACGTTGTAATTTCCGCAGGAAAGAGGTTTCCTCCAGTCTGAAATCAGGTTTTTAGATCCGGGCAGATAGTCGGACCATGCATCACCGGCTACCATGCCGGATGTTTGCCAGACAACTTCGAATTGGCCGTCGTCCTGTATTTCACCAATCAAGACTGGTTTTGTGATGTGGTGATTTGGCATCATCGCAGAATAACCGCCCGACAGGTTGGCTACGGTAACACCGATGATGGCATCCTGAACTGCATCAGGATCGGTGGTACCTGCTTTTTCAACAGCCTTTACCCACATATTGAAACCTATGTAGTGGGCTTCCATTGGATCATTGGTTACTCTCTTCTCGTTTTTGATGAATTTCTGCCAGTTTTCGATAAATGAATCATTTGTCTCATCGTCGACACTCATGAAATAATTCCATGCGGCCATATGGCCAACTAAAGGTTTGGTGTCGATACCAGAGAGTTCTTCTTCCCCAACAGAAAAGGCAACCACTGGAATGGTATCAGCGGTGATTCCCTGATTTCCAAGTTCTTTATAAAAGGGGACGTTAGCGTCGCCATTAATGGTGGAAACAACAGCCGTCTTTTTTCCGGCAGAACCAAATTTCTTGATATCTGAAACAATGGATTGCCAGTCAGAGTGACCGAATGGTGTGTAGTTGATCATAATATCCTCAGCAGCAACACCTTTTGCTTTGAGATAGGCTTCCAGAATTTTATTGGTAGTACGGGGGTAGACATAATCGGTTCCAGCCAAAACCCAACGCTGAACACCTATTTCATTCATGAGATACTCTACAGCCGGAATTGCCTGTTGGTTAGGTGCTGCTCCTGTGTAAAAGACATTCCTTGAGGATTCTTCTCCTTCATATTGAACAGGGTAAAAAAGGAGGCTGTTGAGTTCTTCGAAAACTGGAAGAACAGACTTGCGGGATACTGAAGTCCAGCAGCCGAAAACCGATGCTACTTTTTCTTTTTCAATGAGTTCTCTAGCCTTTTCTGCAAAAAGAGGCCAGTCAGATGCGGGATCAATGACCACAGCCTCAAGTTTTTTACCAAGAAGGCCACCTTTTTTGTTTTGCTCGTCAATAAGCATAAGCATGGTGTCCTTGAGGGTTGTCTCGCTGATTGCCATGGTGCCTGAAAGAGAGTGGAGTACGCCGACTTTGATAGTTTCTTCTGCTAAAGCCTGCGTGCCGAATAGCGACCCCAGTGCGAGTGTGCAACCGAGGGACAGTGATAAAAGTTTTGATTTCATTTCTTCTCCTTTGGGAAGTGTTGATAGTTATACTGCTTATGTTTGGGTTTTGATTCATTTCTAACCGACGGGAGCTGTATAGCGATTTATGTGCCACAATTGAGGGCTAGTGGTATTTTTTCTTTAAATAGCTGTCTTACTGTTTTAGATGGGCATGATACTGGAGGAGGACTGGAGACTGGCGGGTTTGATGTTACAAAAAAGTACGGTGGGGAATGAATATGTTACATAAATGTTATAAGGACTGTTTTTTTCATTGAGGAAGTAGAGTGAGGAAAGAGGGTAATAGTATTGACATGACTCTCTGTATACAATATATAGTATGTAAACGACTGGTGCGCCCATCGTAAGGCGCGGTAAGAGGGAACCCGGTGCAAAGCCGGGACTGTCCCGCAGCGGTAATTGGAAACGAGCGCCATCAAAGAGCACTGGGTATGTTCACCTGGGAAGCGATGGTTAGTAGAAAGTTTGAAAATTGCAATAGCAATTCCTCAGAAATGTCCATAAGTCCGAAGACCTGCCAGAAAATATCTTAATCAAGCCTGCCTCATCCCTTTGAGAGTCGGGCATATCCTTCGAGGAGAGGAATTCTTATGTCGAATGCAAAAGCATCTGTGTGTGCTCAAACCGCCCCCCCTGCAGTTTTTCAATTCATAAAAAAAAGAAATCAGCGGGTGATACCTTTTGAAGCTGTCAAAATTACCCATGCGATTCTTAAGGCTGGCCGGGTTACAAAGGAATTTGGTGCGCCTGAAGCGAGACGTTTGACCATCAGAGTATTAAGTCTTGCTCAAACTGTTTGTGAAAAGAGAACCGTTGATGTTGAACAAATTCAAGATCTTGTTGAGGACGTTCTTTTGGCGTCTCCATATAAAAAGACTGCCAAGGCCTATATTCTTTATCGGGAACAACATGCTCGTATTCGGGAAATAACCACCCGTGCAGATGTGAGGCTGGTCGACAACTATCTGGATCGACTTGACTGGCTGGTGGAGGAAAATTCCAATATGGGCTATTCCCTGCAAGGCTTAAATAATTACATCGCCAGTGAAATCAGTAAAACCTACTGGTTGAATTCAATCTATTCCAAGGAAGTGCGGCAGGCCCATGAAGAAGGAGATCTGCACATCCATGACCTGGGGCAACTCTCAGTTTATTGTGTCGGCTGGGATCTTCAGGATCTGTTGCGCCAGGGATTCTGTGGTGTACAGGGGAAAGCCGTTTCCAAGCCGGCTCGTCATTTTCGTTCTGCTCTTGGCCAGGTCGTCAACTTTTTTTATACATTGCAGGGAGAGGCAGCGGGAGCCCAGGCTTTTGCAAGCTTTGATACATTACTTGCTCCCTTTGTTCGTCACGATGGACTGGATTATACTGAGGTTAGACAGGCAATCCAGGAGTGTATCTTTAATCTCAACGTGCCCACAAGAGTTGGTTTTCAGACTCCCTTTACGAATTTGACCATGGATTTACAGCCTCCATCCGCTCTTGCCGATCAGGGTGTGATTATTGGCGGGAGTGTGCAAGCTAGTAGTTACGGAGAGTATCAGTTTGAAATGACCATGATAAATCGGGCATTTTTAGAGATTATGGCCGAAGGGGACGCTCAGTCCAGGGTTTTTACATTTCCAATTCCAACCTATAACATAGGTGCAGATTTTGATTGGGACACGAGTGATCTTGATCCATTGTGGGAAGTTACTGCTCGGTATGGGATCCCTTATTTTGCAAATTTTGTCAATTCAGATCTTTCTCCCGATGATGCACGCTCCATGTGTTGCCGACTGCGTCTTGACACCCGGGAACTTGAAAAAAGGGGTGGGGGACTCTTTGGAGCCAACCCACTGACTGGCTCTGTTGGTGTCGTGACCATAAACCTTGCGGCAATTGGTTTTCAGGCAGAAAATGAAGAAGAGTTTTTTACCCGACTGGATACCTTGATGGATATCGCAAGTACCAGTCTTGAGGTGAAACGGAAAGTTCTGGAAAAATATACAGATAAAGGTCTTTACCCCTACACTCGGTATTATCTGCGGCAGATAAAAGAACGTTTCTCCTGCTACTGGAAAAACCACTTTTCCACCATCGGTATTATCGGTGCCAATGAGGCCGCACAAAATCTCCTGGGGAAGGATATCGGCACCAGTGAAGGGCAGCGATTTGCCATAAAGATGATGGATCACATGAGGGAGGTATTGCAGAAGTTTCAGGATGAAACCGGGAATCATTATAATCTTGAGGCTACTCCTGCAGAAGGGACAGGGTATCGTCTGGCGCGACTTGACAGTGAACGGTTCGATGAGGTGCAATGCCAGGTGCGGACCGATGACGGTATAGCCCTGTATTCCAACTCAACCCAGCTTCCTGTGAACTACAGTGACGATATCTTTGAAGTGCTTGACCTCCAGGATGAGTTGCAGAGTAAATATACCGGGGGGACGGTTGTTCACTGCTTCCTTGGTGAGGCTGTTCCGGATCCGCAGGCAGTAAAATCCTTTGTACGCACTGTTTGCAGGAATTACAAGCTCCCCTATTTTACCCTTACGCCCTCTTTTTCCATTTGTGAAAATCATGGTTATCTCATCGGGGAGGAGCCAGCCTGTCCAAAGTGTGGGCGGGAAACAGAGGTCTATTCCAGGGTTGTTGGCTATCTGCGTCCGGTTGGACAATGGAACCAGGGAAAACGTGAAGAATTTGAACATAGAAGTCATTATACGGTTTCCTCGTAAATGAATCTCGGTGGCCTGCAACCCTGTTCTTTCAGTGACTATCCAGGGAAAACTGCAGCGGTGGTTTTTACCCAGGGCTGTAACTTTTGTTGTCCTTTCTGCCATAATGTTTCATTGCTCTCCAGAAAAAAGAAGGGGCATCTGAAAGAACAGGAGTGTTTTCATTTTCTTGAAAAACGAGTCAGGCACTTGGATGCTGTGGTGATTTCAGGAGGGGAGCCGACCATCCAGAGAGACCTTCCTGAGTTCATTCGTGCCATTCGAGAACTTGGCTATTTGATCAAAGTCGATAGTAATGGATCTCAACCATCAATGTTGACAGAGCTATTGAATGATGGCCTGGTTGATTATGTTGCCATGGATATCAAGGCTCCTCTCGAAAAATATGATCTCCTGGCTGGAACTGTTGTGAAGAAGAATATGCTCAGCAAAAGCATGGATATTATCGCAACAAGTGGAGTTCCTCACCATTTTAGAACCACTGACGTTCGTTCTCTGCTTAGTCAAAGCGACAGGGACAGGATTTGCAATCTTGTCCCTTCCGGTTCACCTCATCTGTTTCAACCTTTTGTGGAAGAGAATGCTGTTCTGATGGAAAAGTGTTCTGAACGCTCTTGATCAGAACCTAAGACCATGTCAGTGAATAGCCGTGTTTTTACTATGGGTTTTCATGGTACTAGCTCCTTGGAAAATAAAAAGACTCTTCCCTGAAATTATATCCGCATAACCATGATCTGAAACGGGATGTGAATTGATTCTCGGGCAGTGGTGGCAGGGCGACAGTTGTCGTCCAGGAGGGATTTTGTTGACATTCACGAAAACAGGTGTATATATCGGTTGATAATCAAACGATTGTTTAACTGCTGGCGCTTTGCTTAACAAACCTGTGTGAAGGTATACTTATGAACATGATGCGATATCTTGTTTTGGTTCTCGTTTTATTTTGCAGCACATTTTTTCCGGTAACAGGTTTCCCGATTACCATGGATGAATGTGTATCCCTTGCGTTGAATAATAATTCGGATATTCATAAGCAGAAACTGGGAGTGCAGATAGCAAAAGAAGATTTTGCCGGGCAGAAGATGACTGGTTTCGGGAGTCTGAAGCTTGTTTCTTCATACACCCATTATAATCTTTCCCGTACCCTGGCACCACTTACCCCCGCATCAATAGCAAGTGATCCTACTTCGGTTCCCACCACAAATGATCTTTATACGGTGGGAGTCGTCTATGAATTGCCTCTTTTTACCGGATTTTCCATGACAAGTGCGGTGCAGGTCTCTTCTCTCCAGAAAGAGATAGCTTCTTCCATGCTTAAACTCAGCAGAGAACAGCTAATATATAATGTGAAGAGCGTATGTAGCAATATTATGGCACTGGATGCTCAGGCAGAAGCACAATCCAGGTATGTGACAGCACTCCAGGAGTTGGTCTCGATTATTGATGGAGAGCTTGCGCTTGGCAGAAAGGCTCGTATTGATTTGCTGAAAGCCAATGCTGATTTAAAAGCCGGACAGGCGACATTACAGCGAATTGTTACAAACAGAGGAATTCTCTTGAGTTCGCTCTACCGCTTACTGGGGGTGAGAGAGTTGCCAGCACTGGAGGCAGTTCAACCACAACCTGAAATGATTGTTAAGGTCGGCCGGCAGAAGCGACCTGAAGGAGAAAAACTTGATCGTCTGCGTGTGGCAGAACTTGAGGTGGAAAAAAACAGTTATCAGCTTCGCAAGACTCGGTCTTCTCTGTATCCGCAGATTGTTTTCAACAGTTCCTATGGACAGAATTTTGGCCCCAATGACGACAGTCATCTCAATAGCGGGGATCTGGAAAATCAGGAAGTCTGGCAGGCAGGTCTTCATTTACAGTGGGAAATTATGGATTTCGGTGTCAATAGAAGCAAAATACGTAAAGCTGAATTAATAGAGAGCCAGAATCGTTATGAACAGTCAAAAATCATACTTGAACTGGAACAATCTTTAAAGGACGCAGTCGATAAGATAAACCTTGCTGTTGTTGATTATGAAAGTGCCGGCGAAGAATTAAGGCTGACCGAACAGACTGAAGAAATCGAGCAGGTACGGTACGAACAGGGAGTAAGTACCACAAATGATTTGCTCTACGCTAAATCCCGTAAGCAACTGGCTAATGGTCGTTTTATCACTGCCGGATATGCTTATCTGACAGCTCGTTACTCTCTTGATTATTTATTGGAACAGGGCGAACGGAATACCGCGACAGAGTCTTATTTCACCAGTGAAGCAATGGATCATTTTGGGCAGGACGGAGAATAAAAATGAAGAAGATTTTAGGGAGTATTGTATTGATTGCCATCGTTATTTCCGGGCTTGTCCTGTTGAAAAAACGGAGGCAGGAAGTCGCTGATCTTCCTGTGGCCCTGCCAGCTGGTTACACTGTGAGAATTATTGCTCCGACCGAGAGAAAGGTTGTGGAAAGTCGCTCCTTTCTGGCTACTCTAAAGGCAGATAAACGAGTGGAAATATCTACCAGGGTTTCCGGACGGATTACAGGACTGCTGGTCAGGGAGAGTCAGCAGGTGGAACAGGGGGAACTGTTGGTAACGGTGGACGATCAAGATCTGCAAACATCTCTAGCGGGTTCCAAAGCTCAACTTTTAGCAGCCAAGTCCCGCCTGAAGTACAATCGTAAGCTCTACGAACGCAACCGTAAACTCTATGATGCTGGCGGCTTGCCCAAGGAAAAACTTGAAGAGAGCGAAGTGGGTTGGCAGGCATCTCGGGCAGCGAAGCTGGAGCTTGAACAGAAGGTGAAAGGAATGCTTAATCAGTTGACCTATACCAGAATTGAAACACCTTTTAAGGCAGTTGTAGGTTCCATCATTCAGAATCAAGGTGATCTGGCAGTTCCGGGCCGTCCCATACTTAGTCTCAATTCTCTGGAGCAGAAGCTTACTTTTTCCTTTGTGCCGGGAAAGAGCAGTGTACAGACGGGACAGAAGGTTGTCGTTGCGGAAACAGGTGAAACTGGTGAGATAGTAACTATTTATAATGACAGCACTCAAGGTCTTGCCATTGCAGAATTACGACTGGGAAAAAAACTTGAACTCCCGATGGGAAGTTATGTCTCTGTAAATGTGATAATTGCGGAGCAGAGCGGCTGCAGTGTGCCGTTGGAGGCAATTCTTCACCGTAAAAATGGCACTGGTATAATGGTTTATACTGAAGAAAACCGTTTTGAAGAACAAGCAGTGGATGTCGTTGCAGCCGACTCGGAATTCGCGCTTATTACCCCCTGTGTGCAACACCATGTTGCGGTTGCCAGTGAGGCTAGGTTGAGTTTACTGCCAACCTGGGGAAAGGTTGAGGTCATCATGGGAGAAAGCCATGAATAATAAGAGCTGGATTGAACATTTGCTCAGCCGGCCATATTTTATCTACTCCTTTCTTGTTTTGTTTCTGCTTCTTGGGATAGTTGGCTATAATAGTGTTGAGCGGAAGCTGTTTCCAGAATCAAACTATCCGGAAATTGCTGTGGTTCTTGTCCAGCCTGGAGGTTCTGCCCGCTCAATTTCTGCTAATATCAGTGTTCCTGTGGAAGAGGAGTTGTATACACTGGACAGGATTCGCCGAGTGTATTCCACCACCATTGATGAGGTGAGTGTGGTTCGGGCGGAATTTGCCTACTCCAAGGATCTTGAGACTGCAGCCAGTGATGTCAGTAATGCTCTCGACAAGATTCGCTCCAGCCTGCCTGTTGATATGTTGGCTCCCCAGGTACATATGATCTCTGCTGCAACTCCACCGGTTCTAGTGATAGCCATTAGTCCGAAGGATGGAAAACTAGCTTTTGAGGATACCCGCCAGCTTGCTGAAAATCGACTTAAACAACAGCTTATCAAGCTGCCTGGTGTAGCTAATGTGGATATTTTTGGTGGGTATAAAAAAGAAATTCAGATCATTGTTGATAAACATAAACTGGATCGTTACGGGCTGAGCCTGGGCCGGGTGCTGGCAACAATAAAAGCCAATAACCGTGATTTTGCCATTGGTTTTCTCTCTGGAGACAAGAACCGTTACCTCCTGAAATCTCCAGCAAGGGAAGAGTCTGTCCAAGGGCTTAAGGGTCTTCGTCTCACCGAAACTGTAACACTTGAGGATGTTGCGGATGTCTTTTTCGGTCATTTTGAGAACAGCGGCGGCTATTTTGGTAACGGGAAAGAAGCTATAGCTCTGGCGGTTCAACGGGGACAGGATGCCGATGTGGTGCGTACCGTGGAGAGGGTTGAACAGGAATTGGCAAAGCTCCGTCTACAGCACCCGCAGTTAAACTTTGAAATCACCGATACCCAGAAGGATATAATTGTTCAGTCAACCCAAAATATGTTTGAGTCCTTGAGGGATGCCATTCTCATGTCAACCTTTGTGGTTTTTTTGTTTCTGGCAAGTTTTAGGCAGGTTCTGGTGGTGCTGATTACCATCCCCCTGGTGTATGCAAGCACCGTGGCTCTTATGTGGCTGGTTGGAATCGAATTCAATGTGGTCACGCTCACCGGTATTATTCTGGCACTGGGGTTGCTGTTGGATGATGCGGTGGTGGTTATGGAAAATATTGAGCGTCATTACCGGGAACTGGGCTCTGAGATTCACAAGGCAGTCATGGAAGGAACCAGGGAGATAATGTTTGCCGATTTGTCAGGAACAATCACTACCATGATAGCTTTGGCACCGATTCTATTTGTCGGTGGCTATCCTCAGACCGTGTTTCGCCCTCTTACTTCAACCTTACTGTTGGCTCTAGCAGCCTCCTATATTATTTCAATTACCGCAGTCCCTTTACTTTCATTGAAAATACTTACCATCGATTCTCCGTGGCTTTTAAAAGCTGAACGTTTTTTTCACTGCATCAGCAGCAGAGCGAACGAGGCCATGCATGGCTTTTTTGCGGCGATTGTAACCGCTGCTTTGAATAAAAAACTCGCCAGGATTATTCTTTTTCAACTTTTACTCATATCCTTTGTCTTCAGTGTTCGGATGGTGATGCCCACAGTTGGCCGTGAACTTATGCCACCCATGGATACAGGAGGAGTAATGATAAGAATTACCACTGATCCCAACCTGCCCATCGAGATGAGTAAAGGGATTGTCCGTCAGGCAAACCTGATTATTGAGGAAAGCGGTGAACTGGAATACCTTTCAGCGTCCATTGGTAGTGAGCCAGGGGTACTCAGTATTGGTTCCGGCTCCGGAACCGATCGCATTGCCATCACTGCAACCTTTGTTGATCGTTACCAGCGAGATAAAACCATCTGGGATATAGAGCATGAGCTTCGTCCCAGGCTAGCGGCTTTGGAGCATGTTAAACGGCTTGAAGTTGTCGATTATGGAGCAACGGCTCTTTCAAGTATTCGAGCCAATATTGATATTATGCTTTCCGGGCCGGATTTTGCCGATTTGGTCAAGGCAGGAGATTTGGTGGAAAACGCACTGTGCAAAACCAAAGGTGTTGTCTCGGTTTCCAGAACATGGGATATTGATAAAACCGTATTTAACCTGAAGTTGGACAGAAAACAGGTTGCCGGATATGGCCTGAACAACGACGATGTTATCAGTCAATTACGGGTTTTGCTCAGGGGTGCCATGGTGGCCTCTTTTCCCAACACCAACAGCCTTGATTTTGGTGTACGGGGCTGGCTTCCACAGAAGCAGCGAGACAGAATGGAGCTGCTTGCCACAACCCTGATTGATACACCAACCGGAGATAAAATCCCCCTGGCCAGGCTGGCAACCATCGAAAGAGAGCTGGAGCCGGGTATAATTAACAGGGAAGGTCTGAATTATACGCTTAATGTGTATGGGTTTCGTGAAAAGGCAGCCATCTCTCACATTATGGAGAATTTTGAGGAGAGTTTTGCAGGTACAGAGTTACCCTCTTCGGTGAGTATGGCGCAGGTGGGAGATATTAAGGAGTTTAACAATTCGGCTGGACGAATGGCAAAGGCAATAGGTTTTGCCGTAGTTCTGATATTTTTTACTCTGATAACATTTTTTGACTCAGTCAAGTTGTCGATAATGATTATTCTCTCGATACCTTTAACTATAATCGGAGCAGCATGGACTTTGCTTCTTATGGGGTATCATGTCTCCATGCCGGCCATGATGGGTTTTATTCTGCTCTCGGGTATTATCGTTAACAATGCCATACTCCTTATTCATTTTGCTCAGGAAAAAATAGATGAGGGGATGGAAAAACGGGAAGCCATGCTGGAAAGTATCCGTATCCGCACAAGGCCGGTGCTGATGACAGCCTTTGCTGTTGCCGCAGGGATGCTTCCGGTGGCACTTGGGTCGGCCATAGGTCTTGAAAGGCTGGCCCCTCTGGGTGCTGTTGTTATTGGCGGTCTGCTGGTAGGGACTTTTCTCACCCTGGTGTTTATCCCGCTGCTATATATTTTGACTGCAAAAACACAATAAGGGTAAGGCAGGTGTTTAGAGGGAAGCGCAACTTTCCGTGGATACGCTGGCTCGGGTGTTGTATTCGGCCCGTGTAAGCTCAGCGAACTCCATCATTATGCAGCATGAAATAGTGGATCTGTTTTGGGGGTTTCATGGTTCTATCCTGATTCAAGCACGGCAGATCAGGGATCTGCCGGTGTGTTTAATGCCTCCTGGAATAGAACCCGCTAAAAATGAGGGTGTATTCCAGGAATCATTGGCGGAAGCGTTTTATTTCTTTTGATACTTGTCGAGAAATATCCATAATACTCCACCTAGTTCCACTGGTTTAGACTCGCCATCTGGATTTGGGAGTGTGTAGTCAGCTTCGTTCAATGCTGAGAATCCCCACCATCCATCACGGGGGCAGGCAAAGCTGAAAATGCCGTTGCCGTCAGCTTTGATTACCTGAGTAACGTGGTGGTCACTTGGAGCATGCAGACTTCCATCCTGATTGTAAAACTCAACTTCGACTTCAGCATTGGGGACTGGTTTACCATCCATCAGGACTTTGCCGGTGAAAGAGTTTCCGGCATAGTTACCAAAGGGACGCAGCAGTGGAACGATTTCGGTTGGTAATCCCACTGGCTGATCCCACCCTTCTGCGTCACCAAAAGCGGAAACAACAGTTTTGGTGTAATGAATGATGGAAAGGTCTTCAGCTGGCTCCCAATAGGGGGTTGGCTCCATGACAAATTGGTACACACCTGGCCTTTTAATCTTGTAATTGGTCTTCCAGGCAATGTGATCCATCACACTGGTTTGGCTTAAGGTTGATTTCAGGTCAGTTTGTTTACCATCTTTGACCACATAAAACTTTTCAGGTTTTACCAGATCCATGCCGATAACTTCAAATGGATGAGAAAAAGAAAGGCTTATGTCGATATCCTTTTTTTCCTGGGTGGCGAGATTACTGGACGGAATAACCATGCCAAAATGAGCCACGGCCTGAGAAGCCATGGCAATTGTCAGTCCTGTGATACATCCAGTGAAAATCGTTTTACGCGTCATTTCTTTCTCCTGTGTTTTTATTTCTGTTAAAATAGGCAAGAAATCCAGCCAAACCAATCAGATATCCAATGCCTCCAAGGATATCCTGTATCCTTGGCCCCTGATCCTTGCTTTCGGTCAGCATTCTTTTGATTGGTGCCAGTTTTCTGTCCAGACTTTCATTTATTATCTTACGCAACTGTGCAGAATCCACAGCTATAGCTTCTCTTTGTGCCCCTTCATTCTTAACGTTATTTTGAGAAATTTGCTGAACAGCAGCAGGTGTTGAGTCGTTTGTATCATTGGATAATGGAGCCGGTTCTTCAAGATACTCATCAGCAGTCATTTTCCATTGACCACGATGCCCTTCACCAGCACTTACAACAATGAGAAGATCCAGTTTGTTCTGACTGGCTTCCACAGGAATCGGAAATTCAAAATCACCATTTGCATTAGTTTTAGTGGTGGTCAGTATTTTTCCTGAGGCAGCGTCCTGTACTGTGATTTTAGAATCCTTTGGAGAACGGCCGCCACTGAAAGCGGTTTCTCCTACAATTTTTTTTCCTTCAGAGTAGGCAAATACTCGAACCTTATGCGCCTGGGCGGAAGAAAGAACAAAGACAAGAAAAAGGATCTGGACAACAAGGGTCTTCACTATTCGTTTTGAATGTTTCATGGCTTACCTGGTTGTTTCAAGTTGGAGGATATCTGGTTGAACTCTAGTAAGAAAAGAGACTGTGAACATGGTAATAATTCCCTCAATTATCATTATCGGGATATTCGCTAGAAGGATGATTTTAGCAGTGTCCAGAAAGCCGCTGTCGCTCAAGGCCAGAGACAAAGCCATGAGCAGAGAAGAAAAAAGAATTGAGAGAGCACCCGTTGCAAATCCTGCAATTAGACGTGTTTTTTTCTTAATCAGCCAAGGGCGAAATAAATAAAAACAGAGAACCGCAGGAGCGGCCATATTGAAGGTGTTCACCCCCAGAACCATCAGGCCGCCAAACTGGAAAAAAATTACCTGAAGAAGCAGGGCAACAAGTATAGCAGGAAAGCAGGCCCAGCCAAGGATAATTCCAAGCAGACCACTCAAGACAAGGTGAATGGATCCAGGGCCTATGGGGACGTGAATAAGAGATGCCACAAAAAAGACCGAGGCCAGAATGGCCACTGGCATTATTTTCTCATAATCTATTTTTTTGAGACCAATGGCGGTTCCGGCTGCCGTGAGTGCACCGCCGCTTATTAAAACAGGTGCAGATAATACACCTTCTGAAATGTGCATGGTTAAAATCCTTTGAGAAATTGTAGAACTGCTTAATGTGTATAGTTATGGTTTACAGATAAAAGTCTGGTAGCAGGGATAATTCTAATACCAGTCCTTGTAACACCATCTTTTAAAACGTGTTACGATAGCAGCTTTTATTTCATCTGTCAAGAGTGATTTGTACAGCTGAGTTTTGGGGGGCAACGGTAACGTACTGCATGTACGCAAACAAAAAAAGGCGTGCCCAGATGGGACACGCCTCTTCCAAAAGTACTTGGATCTTAATCCTGCACTGTTAATTGCAGAATAGAAGTTTCAGGTACATAAATTATACGTTCAGTGTGCAGGTTCCATCACGATCTGGAGTACCATCCCCTGTGCCATCTCCGGGGCCGTTACCGCCGTTACCGCCACCATTGCCACCCCCACCGTTACCATTTCCTCCTCGTGCGAGAAGTACGGCAGAACTGTTACCGAATGCCGTGAGGCAGGAACCGTCTCTGTCGCGATCTGGTGTGCCGTCCTGGTCACCAGTTCTGTTACCATTCTGTTTTACGAGTAATGTGCTGTTGGCCGGTGCGAAAAGGTCAAGGCAGGAACCGTCTTTAAGTCTGTCTGGGCCAGAGCCATCCTGGTCACCGGTTCTGTTACCATTTTGTCCTCCACCATTGCCACTCCCACCGTTACCATTTCCTCCTCGTGCCAACAGTACTGCAGAGCTGTCACTGAATACTGTGAGGCATGACCCATCTCTGTCACGATCTGGAGTACCATCGCCATTCCCGTTTCCGGCCATGGCCGGAATAGTAAGAAAGGAAAGTGCGGCTGCCATTACAAGGGTCTTTACAGTTTTTGAAGTCATTACAAGCATGATTTTTCTCCTGAATTGAAAATTAACCAGTGGATATGGTGAGCAGTACGTCTGCCCGCTTTTTTCCACATCCACCTGGTGAACTTACCAGTACAACGAAGAAAGGTAGGGTTGGTTACAAGATTGTTTGGTTTTTTTAAAAAAACAATTTTGTTTAGTTGCATTTTTATCATAGACTAAAGTAGTGGCCTGATATCGTAAATTTTATCAATAAATTATGGGAGGACAATCAAATGTTGTGGAACAATTTATCAATAGCGAAGAAATTGGCAGTGGGTTTCGGGACGGTGTGTGCCCTACTTATAACGATAAGTACTATCACTTATTCTGGTTTCACCGGAATTTCAGATGAAATAGAACGTAATCTCTTCTTGAACGAGATAGCAGGGGAGGTTGTTCAGAAAGAGATTGATCATCTGAAATGGCAAAATAAGGTAATGGCCTTTCTTCATGATAAAAATGTTACAAACATGAGTGTTTCAACCGATCATCGTAAGTGCAAGCTTGGGCAGTGGCTTTACGGAGAAAAACGAAGCCTAGTTGAAAAAGTAAACCCCTCCCTGGGATCAATACTGAAATCTATAGAAGCTCCCCATAAGGCTATCCATGATTCTGCAAAAGAAATCCAGGAAAAAGTGAATGCCAGCGGAGGTTCAAAAGAGACCGCCATGCTTGTTTATAAAACCAAAACAAAACCATCCCTTATACGAACTTCTCAATTGCTTGAGGAGGTGGGGGAGATGGTGAACCAGATTGCTATGGAAGGGGACAAACAATTGCAAGCTGACACTTTGTTTGAAATTCGTTTACTCAAAATCCTTACTGTATTGGCTCTGGCAATTGCGTTTCTTTTTAGCTTTATTATCTCAAAACAGATTAGCTCTTCCCTTCAAAAAGCAGTAGGGTTCGCAGGAATATTGGCCAATGGTGATCTTAGCAAACGAATTGAGTTGAAGCAAAAAGATGAAGTAGGACTCCTGGTTGGTGCTTTGGATAAAACTGCGGAAAAGTTAAACAGGATGATAGGAAGTTTAAGTAGTGAAATTCTTGGACTGGATTCAACTTCAAATGAGTTGAATGGTGTGGCTGGTTCAATGTCTGGCAATAGTCGTAATGTTTCAGAACGATCAAGTTCAATTGCTGCTGCAACAGAACAACTGAGTGTGAATATGAATTCTGTCGCTGCTGCAAGTGAGGAGGCGTCAACTAATGTAAATATTGTGGCCACAGCTTCCGAAGAAGTAACCAGTTCCATAGAAGAAGTCGATGCAAAAACCAGGGAAGCACGAAGTGTCACAGAAGATGCGGTGCGACTTGCAAACAGTTCTTCAAGGAAGGTCGATTCTCTTGGTGAGGCGGCTAATCAAATTTCCAAAGTCACGGAAGTGATAACTGAAATTTCCGATCAGACTAATCTTTTGGCTTTGAACGCAACCATTGAGGCGGCAAGGGCAGGCGAGGCCGGAAAGGGTTTTGCTGTTGTTGCAAACGAAATAAAAGAGTTGGCTAAACAGACAGCAGAAGCCACCGGAGAAATCAGGTCGTCCATTGAATCCATGCAGGGATCAACTGCTGAGACAGTGGCCGAAATCAAACAGATCTCAGAAGTCATCGAGAAAGTGGATGACATTGTGGCGGGGATTAGTAATTCTGTTGCAGAACAGACCGCAACCACCAACGAGATTTCATCAAATATCCAGCAGGCAGCCATCGGGATTTCTGAAGTCAATGAAAATGTTGCACAAAGCTCAGCGGCTTCAGTTGAGATCGCTCAGGATATAGCAGAAATGTCAAGTCTTGCCGGAGAACTGTCCAATACAGGTAATACCGTGAGTAGCAGTGCTGGTGACTTGGCTGATATCGTGAATAATTTAAATAACATGGTCAGTAAGTTTATAATCGATACTGAGACGGTGGAACAGAGGGGACGTTCATAAGAAGCTAAGGCAGGTTTGAAATGCCCTCTTGTTGCTTGTCTTTCCTATGGAACGGCGGTGGCGTAAGGGGGGCAAAAATCGCATGACCACAGAAAAATAAGGTACCCTGAGCGGTTGCCTCTGGTTGAGTGGCTTACTCTGTAAAACAGCAATAAAAAGCAACGAGGGAGCTTCACAATCAGACAGTTAGAGCTTCCACCAAGGAACTTACACATCTTGAATGTGTTTTATCAAAGGGCCCAGCGAATCTTGAAACTTTTCCTACTTGTTGGGAAAAAGTGTTCTGAGTAGTCTAATTCATCTCTTTGGCAGATTGTTTTATGATTAAAGCTTTTAAATCTTCTTTTGCCGTAACCTTTTTGGGTAAAAAGAGTTGATGTTTATAGGATGAATACGTTTCGAAAGTTTTACATAGAAAATAAAGAAAAGTTTTTTGGATATCTGCTTCGCAAAACGGGGAATTATCACCTTTCTGCAGACATTATGCAGGAAAGTTTCACCAGGTATCTTGAACGCTATAAAGACAGGGAGGAGAGTCCCGCACTTCTCTTTACCATTGGACGGAATCTCCTCTATGACCATTTCAGGAAAAACAGGGGAGATACATCGTACGAGGATGAACTGCATGGAGAAGGTACTGGTCAGGAAGAAGCGTATGGCATCAAAGAGGAGTATCAGGGGGTGTTGCGTGCCATGGAAAAGCTGGATGACGAGGAAAGGGATATCTTGTCGCTTGTGGTAAGCAGCAATTTGAGTTACCGGGAAATTGCAAAGATAACAGGAAACAGCGAGGGGAATATCAAAGTGAAAATTCATCGTTCACGGACTAAACTCAAAACAATACTCAGGCAGGGCCAATCATGAAAGATTACCTTATCAGTATGTTTGTGGATAACGAACTTGATATTGATGAAAAGATTGAATTTGTTGAGAATGTACATGGAAACAAACCGTTCAAGGATGAAGCGGTGGAGTTTCTTGTGCAGGAAAAACTGTTGCAGGGTGGTATGGCAGTTTCTCTCCCCCATGTAAGCATTCCGATGGTAGCAGAGGAAAAGGTCGGGAGGTTCCAGTCATGGTTTCTCCCCTTGGCGGGATTTGCAACAGCCATGGTGCTGATGGTCGGTGTGTACCTGTCGAATCCTTCTCCGGTCGTCTCCCCGATTGAGACGCAGCATCGTTTCGTTATTTATAGTCCGGATGTGAGTAAAGTGGAAATCGTAGGTGATTTTACCCGCTGGTCTCCGGTGGCCATGGAAAAAATAGGGGACAGTGGATACTGGACAGCACAACTTAGCTTGTCTGGTGGAGAACATCGTTATAGTTATTTGGTGGATGATGGCCGGCAGGTGGCCGACCCGACAGTTCTCACCTATGAACATGACGATTTCGGCGGGATTAATTCAATTATCAGGGTGGCAGGTTCGCTATGATGAAATCAGTTTGGTTGGCACTGTTGTTGTCGACAATTCTATCGGGTTGCGCTTCTTCTCATTTTGTTGAGAGAAACCAGGATACGGTTCTTTTTTCCATACGTCTTCCTGATGCAGAACGTGTTCAGTTGGCTTCATCAACGGATAATTTTGCACTTCATGATATCATAAAAACGGAATCTGGAGACTGGCAGGCAACTGTGGGTTCGGTTCAGGAGCTTGCATATTTTTATGTTGTTGACGGTTCTGTGTATTTGCCTGACTGTCAACTCAAGGAAACCGATGATTTTGGATCGGAAAACTGTCTTTTTCAACCGTGAGTTGTAACCATTACAGTCTTCGGGCGTTATAGAAACAAGTACGCAGAAGGCACACAACAACAAGCACGGTACAGGTAATTAGTATGAAATATTTAACATTTACATTTGTAATCATTATCCTTCTCTCCGTTTCTCCGGCTGTTTTTGCCGTTGAACTTGATCCGACTCTGGTTCAGGCCATGGAAACTTCCGGATTCAGTGCAGAGCAGGTCCAGCAGGTGGAAAACATGGTCGGCGCTGCTCAGCAGCAGGGGCTTCCCACGGGAGCGGTGGTCGGAAAGGTTTACGAGGGAATCGCAAAACAGGTGGATCCGGATAGAATTGTTCAGGCACTTGAAAGAGTGAGCTCTCGTTATCAGTATGGCTATCAACTCGCCAGCACACTCAGTAAAAAAACACGAGAAAGGTTTAGACTTGGCAATACCATAACAGCAGGAATGGCTGCCGGGTTGACCCGTCAGGATGCTGAAGAACTTGTAGGTGAGCTTGAGGCCAGAGCTGCCAGGATGAAGCAAAACGATTTTTACCGATTGGCGGAAAAAACAATGCTCACCGCACGGGATTTCTGCCGCCGGGGGACTTCGTCAGAAGCAACTGCTGATCTTGTCGGCAAGGCTGTGAGAAAGGATTTCTCCGCGAAAGATATGGAGGCCATGCGAAACAGTTTCGGACAATATGGAGCACACAGAAGCCGTGAATCTTTAGTTAAGGAATATGGGGCAGCCATGGATCAGGGTCTGAAGGGGAAAGATCTTGAGGGGCATGATAGAGGAGCTGGGCATGGTGGAGAACCTGGTGGTTCAAATGAATCTGGGGCAGGTGGTAATGCTGATGCCGGAGATTCCGGGAGTGGTAATGATTCCGGCAATGATGGGGGAGGGGCCGGTGATTCAGACAGGGGACACGGTGGTGATTCTGGTGGTTCCGGAAGAGGTGGTGGACGGCATTAATTAAAAAAAATACCTCGCTCGCAGCTCAATTTTACTTTCAGTGGATTTTTCTCCATATTCGCTGAACCTGCCACCTGCAAGCAGAGAGGCTCGCAGTCGCAGCTCCCAGTTGGTGAATCCTGTATAGAGAAACTCGGGGGTTATTGTCCAGGATTTGTCGTCGATGTTTACGATGGTGGTTATACCAGGAGTGAAATAGACGATATCAAACGGTTCTTTCCAGGTTACCCGGGCATAACCATAATTTTTTCCACTCTGGAAAGCACCATAGCCGCTTCGACTGACAGTGAAGGCTTTTGCCAGCAGTTCGGCAGCGAGTTCCGGCTCAGTCACTCCGTGGGTATCATATGCCAGCTGATAATAGCGGTTCATTTCTTCCTCTGAGTATCCCTGCCCGTTGTGATAATATTCGATAATGGTGGTGATATTTTGTTCGGAGAGGTAGCGCAATCCCAACAGGTAGCTGGTGGCCGAACGTGTTTCAGGGGACAGACTACCATCTTCGGTCAGTACAATTCTATTGCTGTCGGGAATATGGGAAAACTCTCCGTGAATTGCAAAGTTGGTGGTCAGGTTGGAGGAAAAATCCAGACCGTAACGAGTGGAGCGGGAGTTGCCGGTAAAATAAATCAGATCAACGTCGATGTCTTTTACCAGAAGATAGATTTTAGCTGCCAGGTTCACATTGTCGCGGCGGCCAAAGTCTTCGTTTACTCCTTCCCAAACCGGAAGAATACTCAGAGAAGCTGCCATGGAATTTAAAGTACTTCCGAAACTGTGTACCCATGTGGACTCAAGGCTTATGAATCCTTCCAGGTCTTCACCCGGATCATTGGGGTTCTTCCGACGATTAAGAAAGGCAGCAGGGTTCCAGGCATACCCGGTTCCCCACTTATAGGTTTGCTTTCCTGCTTCAACGGTGAAGGTCTCGGTGGGACGCAGCCGCAGGTACGTCTCATATATATCAGCCCAGTCGTCGTATTCTTCCTGGTCTGCGTTGGCAGAGCCCATGAGCAACCAGTGGAGACTGTTTTTTGCAAAACTGTAGTTGCCTTTTAATTGCAGGGTTCCGGTGGCTCTATCAAGAGATGAACGATCCTTTTCGGGTATGGTGAGCAGGTAGAGTGATGACTCTGTATTGAGGGAGAAATGTTCTAGTTTTCCTTCAATATACCCGCCCCATTGCAGTGGCTTTTTTTCAAATTCCTCCAGTTTAAAATCAAAACTGTCCTCTGTCTCCTCAGCAGGGAGCAAGCTGCAATTAAAGAAGATGCCCAGGAAAAGGATAGTAAAAAAGAAAAAATTATGTTTCATGGCACATACCGGGCAATGGGACCTAGCGTAACTCGCCAATCTTTGGCATAAAGTCAAGGGTGAACACTTCATCATCAAGCTCACGTTTTTTTATCTTGGCAAAGATCATTACCGACTTGTATCCTTTGTGCAGGGGGCTGTCTGTCACCAGTTTAGCTGGGCGGATAAAGCCATCTCCCAAGTCCTTAATGTCACTATAGTGAAGGGTTTTAATGAGCATACCTGAGCTGGCGATACATTCTATATCCAGAGGCTGAACCGTCTTTTTATCAACCGTCATTTTTAAACGGTCATAGGCAACCGAACCGCTCTTGGCTTTTAGCTCCAGTAACCAGGTTTCGCCCTGATCGCTCAGTTTCTCAACATCATATTCGACGTGAAAATCAAGTCTCATGATGTCTGAGTTGTTAAAAACACCTCCCACAACGGATTGGAGACTGGTGATCCTGATTGGTCTTCCAACATTGGGGATGTAGAGCCACATATTGTCACCAATCCGCAGAGATACCCGCCCTTTTTCGCTGGCCGGGGAAAGAAACAGAATAAGCATCTTTTCCTTTCCTTTCTTGACAGTATAAAAGACGAATTCCTTTTTGTTGCCGTCGGGTTCTATGTTGATCAGTTTTCTGTACATTTCATAGGTGGGAGGCTGCAGGTTGGCATCCACTTGTTTCAGTAGCTCCGTACCGTCAATCGCCCAGAGTGTGCCAGGCAATACAAACAGCAGGGAGAATATGGCCAGTTGTATTCGTACTTTCCTCATCATATCTGTTTTCTCCATGTTTTTCAGTGAGTGTTTTGTATTTATACATGCCTGAGAGCTTTGATCGGATCCATTCTTGCTGCCTTAATGGCCGGCTGAAGGCTGCCCAGCACTGCAATGGCGATGACAATTCCTGCGACCATAACAATCTCTGAAATTCCAATGGACGGTGCCAGCAATAAGCCTTTCTGCCGACCAAAATCAAAACTTAGTCCGATAGCATTCATCCAGGCGATGGCACCGAGACTAAGAGCGATACCGGTAATGCTGCCAAGAATGCCGAGTAGCAGGCCTTCGGTGACAAATAACGAGAGAATCTTACCAGGCTTGGTTCCTATTGCGGCAATGGTGCCGATTTCGTTGATTCGTTCATAAACCGCCATGATCATAACGTTCATGATGGAAACCAGAACGATGGCCACAAGCATGACCTTAATGAACAGGGTCATCAAATCAATCATGCGGGCAATATTGAAGAAGGGGGAGAGCTTTTCCCAGGTATGAATCTCAAAGGCAGGTTTCCCTTTTTTATTCTTAATCGAGCCAATTTGCTGTTGCAAACTGTCGTAGACATTTTGGAGTTTGTTCATTTTTGTCAGCCTGATGGCTACTTCTCCAACTTCTTTACTGGAAATACGAAGGAGTTCCCGCGCATCCTGAATGTGAATAACCCCGTCTCGTCCACCAGGGCCGACAATTCCTTCAAGCACTCCTCGCACGGTAAAGGTCTGACCATTGACAGATCCATCCTTATTGCTTGCAACCAGTACTATGGCATCGCCAATGTTGACTTTCATCCCTCTGGCGACTAATTCAGGAATAAGTATTTCGCCACGACCTATCAGGCCATCTTTTTTACCCTTGATGATCCGATTGGCCAGTAATGGAACGGTTTTCATTTCCAGTTCAGGGTTGACAGCCACAAGCCGTACATTGGTAGTTTCTGCAAAGTTGGAAAACATGGCTCCGAGTCGTATACGTGGGGAAAAAGCTTCCACATTCTCGTCTTTTTCAAGAACCTGACGAACTTTTTTCATCTGTTTTTCGCTTAAATTTCTGTCCAGAGGTAAGCTGTCCAGCGATGAAAGATAACCTTTTTTGTGAATCTGTATATGACCGAGCATGGAATCGGTGATCTGTCCTACCATCATGTTTTTAAATGAACCGGAAACCGAGACAAACAGAAGCACGGACATAACACCCAGGGTAATCAGTATTGAGGTTAGAAGGGTGCGTCTTTTGTAGCGCCAGAGATTTCGGGTGGCAATTTTCAATATGTTAAGCATGATTTCCTCCTTCTCCCTGTTCCAGGCTTACCAGACGGCCATCTTCTAGGGTGAAAATTGTTTCAGCATGTTGAACCACTCGCGGGTCATGGGTTGAAAAAATAAAAGTGGTACCAAACTCATCTCGCATTTTCTTCATAAGATCCACAATTCGTTCGGCAGATTTTCGATCCAGGTTGGCAGTTGGCTCATCGGCCAGTACCAGAGGGGCGTTGGTTACCAAAGCTCTTGCTATGGCCACCCGCTGTTTTTGCCCCCCTGAAATCTGGCCGGGAAATTTGTTAGCCTGATCGCTTATGTCCACGGCTTCAAGCATTTCCGCGACTCTTTTCTTTCGTTTCTCGGCGGGCCAGTTTTGTACCATTATGAGCGGGTACTCAACATTCTCTGCTACAGACAGAACGGGAATAAGGTTGAAATCCTGAAAAACAAAACCGATGTTCTCGCCACGGAAGGAAGCAGCCTGATTCCGACTCATTTTTCCTATGTCCTGTCCGACAACCTGTAATGATCCGCTGCTGGGAGGATCCAGACAGCCAATCATGTTCAAAAGAGTGGACTTGCCACTGCCCGAAGGACCGACGAAGGAGACAAAAGAGCCTTTGTCGATGGTGAAGGAAACATCTTCAATGGCTGTTATGGCGACCTCTTCTGTTTGATAAATTTTGGTGATTTTCTTGCTTTCAACGAGATACATTCTGTTTCTCCCTTTTTGTGGCTTGTAAGATATTATGGCTTTAAACGACCTCGATTTTATTTTGTTTTCAGAATCTTCTAGCAAAAAACAGGCCGTGTACATCTTCTGAAACAAAAAATGGGAATGGGTTACTTGTGGCATTCCAGCTTCGCTTGGTAATTGTCTGAAACAGGTTTGTTGGAAGAGTTGTCGACAAACAGTGTTTTATATCGACATTTACGTCGAAACAGGGGATGTTTGTCAGTGATTGCTTCCTTGACAGTAAAACAGAAAGGGATTTAAATGTCACGGGTAAACAATCGTTTGATTGAGTCAGGGGCGATGAGCAGTTATGGGAGATTCAATGGGAAGAAAAGATTTGAAAACCAATGATCCAGGTTCAAAAGAGCGGATTCTACAGGCGGCGGTGGAGCTGTTTTCCCGACGGGGATATGGGAATACCGGGCTTCGGGAGCTGGCGGCACTGGCAGATGTAAACTTGGCAATGATTAATTATTTTTATGGTTCAAAAAAGGCATTGCTTAAGGAAATTCTGGATATGTTCTTTTCTGGGTACCTTGAGATTGCAAGGAGTGAACTCCTCGGAAATGCCCCACCTTTGACAAGGCTGGACAAGTTTATACACAAGGTCGTTACGTTTTTTTCAGAGAATAGTGAATATCTGCTGGTCACAATAACTGAATTGCCACATGAAGACCCCGAGATTACGGAACATAAGGCTCTCTGGGGAAAACAGATGATAGCAACGGTGAAGGAGTTTCTTGATTCTGTTGATTTGGATAGCGAAATCGCTGAACTTGCAGTCCCGGTGCTTTTTTGTTCCACCTTAACATCTATGATGGCATCAAAATTCCTGTTCAATCCTGTTATGGCGCAGGTTCAGCCTGAGCGGTTGGCATCGGTGACACTTGATGATTATGCCGACCTGGTGAGTAAAATTTTCCTTCAGGGCTTGGGGAGTTTTATAAAGATTGATTAATGTCTTGGTGGTAGCTCTAATTTTCTTACTTTAAAAATCTTTCGCTGTTTCTTGTTTTTATGACGGATTCTCTGTAGTAAGGTACTAACCCGACAAGCCGGAGAACATTTTAGAGTCGCTGGATAAGTGCCTTGGTGCTAATTCCAAGTTGCTGAATAAAAAGAGCCCTCACGGTTTCTTGTTTTTTGTGATGGATTTTATGGAGTAAGGCACTAAATAGTTTTCCGGCTTGTCGGGTGAGTTATATTTTTGTGGTGCACCTTCTCTTTTGTGAAAGGGGAGGATTGTTTGTCAATATAAACCAACGGAGTTTGATTATGATTAAAAAAGTCTTTATCCCTGTAGCGACAGCTCTTGCTTTATCTTTGTTCTGCGTGAATGGTATGGCAGAGAACGCAGTACCTGCTGCTAAAAATATAAAAATTGCAGAGTTGAAAAAGAGTCCTCCGTTTTTGATTATGGGGAAGATGCCGCATATGACTAAACAGGTTATGCAGGCTTGGGATAAACCGGAATTTAACCTCAGTGAAGATCAGAAAAGTAAATTGTTGGTGATAAGACAGGAAACGCTGGCGGGCGCTCACGAGCTGGCCATGAAGATCAATCCACTTGAGCTGGAGGTGGCCAGCGGGATTTTTTCCGGAAAAACTCCTGAAGAGCTTGCTCCGCTTGTCCAGAAGATTGCAGCTTTAAAAGCAGAGGCGACCATGTTGCACCTTCGTTGTATCGTCCGTACCACGGATGTTCTTGATGATAACCAGGGAAAGTTTTTAAAAAGTATGTAACTGTTCATATAAACGGGTGAGAGCTAACTACTCACGGGGTAAGCGGGTTACTTTCGCAGGCAGGCCGGCACAGCGTATAAGTCATACGCAAGTGAGCGTGACCGCGCAGGTAAGCGAGACACGAGACTCCGCAGAGATGCGGTGCCCTGTGAGTAGTTACGGTAGTGTTTGCATTCTCCCCCGATATTCATATTTTAATCTTACTCTGCCCCCTTTTATCCCTATCCTGCTTCTTACGGGTCTCATTTTTTTGTTATCAGTTGTACTTTACCGGGTGCCTGACTTGTAACCGTTCACCAGTCATCAAGGCTTACCGTAACCCTGGCTCTGTAAACGCTTACCCTGGCTTTTCTGATGGAGCCCGTAACAACTCTCTTTTTAAGTTCTTGACAAAAGATCTTTTTTTACTATCTTCCGGTAATACGAATATGCAATACGTGTTACATGGTCGTTGCTTACCATTTCAAATGTAAATTGTATGTCTGCTTGCCATATTATTTGTGAGAAAAGAAAACTGCAGTTAAATATATAATATATTCCCATAACTGGAGAACATGATGATAGTGCCAATGAATTTATACAGCCTGGTGCAAAGGAAAGGATATCTAAGTCCTGAAATGGCCATTGGTTGGAAAATTGGTATGTACGTGGAGGAGTGTTTCGATGACTTCAGTGATGTGGGTGTGGCAGCCGTCTCCGACAATGATACAACCATGGCTCTTGCACATCTGATACAGAGGCGTGGTTACCTTGGGCAAATAGTTGTACCCCAGTCTGCCAGACCCTGGGATTACCACTTTTATCATCTCATAACCGGAACACAATTAAGTTTCACACTTATATGGAAACGGATTGAGTTACCGCAGGAAATTCGTGAGCTGGAATCGGAACTGTGTGAGCACAACTACGAGGAGTTGGAAAGGTACCAGGCCAGTCTTGATTTTCTTGTAAGAACAATTCTTTGTGAACCGGTGACCAGTTTTTCCTTTATTCGCCAGAGCCGTTGTCGACGCTTGCAAATACACAACGAGGAAGGGCATTTGATTCATTGCCATTATTGTGGCAGCCTGATTCCTCTTGACAAGGCCTGGGATGTTGAAGGTGACATCTGCTGCATGTCTTGTGCCGGTCTTGAGCCAGTTTGGGGGATTTGCCATTGATGGCAGATATGCCAAATTCAGGTGCTACCTGAACAGTTACGTTTTTTTTATGACGGCTTTTGTGGCGTAAGACACTAACCCGACAAGTCGGAAAACTTTTTAGAGTCACAGGACTCTTTTCAGTACCCCCTTGAGGGGTGTAAGTGCCTTGGTGCTAACTCCAAGTTTCTGAATAAAAAAATCTCACGGTTTCTTGTTTTTTATGATGGCTTTTATGGAGTAAGGCACTAATCGCCAGTGTCATCCAGCGGATGGATGACGGGGTATCCGTTTCGGTATTCTATTTCCACTTTAACTCCATATACCTTTTCGATAACCTCTGGATTTATACTCCCGCATCCGCCACAGGCAGTTATTTCTCCATTTCTTAAAAAGAGAAACTTATCTGCATAGCGCATGGCAGTATTGAGATCATGCATTGTCATCACGGCCGATATTTGATGACTGTTCACCACATTCTTTATGGTACTCATAATATCAAGCTGATTTTTCAGATCAAGATTGCTGGTTGGTTCGTCCAGCAGCAGTATCTTTGGCTCTTGGACAAGTGCTCTACCTATTGATACCTTTTGCAGTTCTCCGCCACTTAAGCGGTCTATATGGCGCAATGAAAGGTGTTGAAGGGAGAGTCTCCTTATTGTAGCGTCGACCATGCGAATATCTTTTTCTCTTACCCTCCACTTGATATAAGGCTTGCGGCCAAGGAGTATACTGTCAAAAACAGTCAATCGTGCAGTCTCAAGTCTTTGCGGGACATAGCCAAATAATCGGGCAATTTCATTCTGGCTCATTGTGAAAATATTTCTTTCTTCCACAAGAACGGCACCATCCTCAGGTGTGTGAATGCCATTCATACACTTCAATAAAGTGGTCTTACCAGCTCCATTGGGGCCAAGAATGGCCAGCAGCTCTCCGTGGTTAACGTGAAAAGATATTTTGTGAAGGACGGAACAGCCATTGTAGGCAAATGATATGCCGCTGACATTTATATTAATCATCTGTTACTCCGTACAATAAGCCAGATGAATACGGGTGCTCCCATGAAGGCGGTAAGAATTGATACCGGCAGTACGTTTGGAGCCAACATAAGCCTTGCTGCAGTATCAGCAGCAAGCAACAATATCCCGCCAACGAGACAGGAACCTGGAAGAAGAAACCTGTAATCATCACCTATCAGTCTCCTGCATACATGTGGACAGACAAGACCGACAAAGCCGATGATTCCAAGCAAGGAAACAATAACAGCAGTTACAAGTGAGGCAACAAGCATTCCTGTTATCCGAACCTGTTCCACTTTAACTCCCAGGCCTTTGGCCGTTTCATCGCCGGCTTCAATGGCATTGAAGTTCCAGCGGTTCAAAAAAAACCACACAGAGGCTCCGATTACCACGACTGTGATCAGCAGTAATTCTGCCCATGAGGCTCTGGCCACATCCCCAAAGGTCCAGAATACCATTGCTGCCAGTTGTATATCATCTGCAAAATATTGAAGAAACATGGTTCCCGCTGTGAAAAGGGAGCCAAGGGCAACACCCGTAAGTATCATGGTCTCCGGCCGCGCCATACGGAGTCTTGAGATGGCGATAATAATACAGGTAGCAATGAGGCTGAAGGCAAAGGCTATGGCTGTGGTTAAGTACGGGCTGTTCAGGTGGACAGCTCCCACGTTGCTGCTGGTCATCGTCCCGAGGTCAAGAATCATAACGGAGAAGGCAGCACCAAAGGCGGCTGCATGGGAGATGCCAAGGGTGAATGGGGAGCCTAGAGGATTACGGAGAATGGCCTGCATCACTGCTCCTGCCATGGCCAGCCCCATGCCTGCAACCACTGCTGTGAGAGCCTGTGGAAGACGAATATTCCATATGATCATATCAAACTGGCTGGAGACGGTCTCTCCAGCCAGAGTTTTTAGTGCCGCCAGGGGGGATATTGAAACAGGGCCCATGCCAATTGAAAAGATTAATACAAGCCCGACAAGAAACAGGGAAGAGAGCAGGAATGCTACTTTTATCCTGATGTGTCGTGAGTATTCGGCAGGGATTTGACCTTCACTGAAGTGCATGGCTTAGTTCATGGAGACAGGTTTGAAAACCAGCCCGTTAAAGGATTTATCCATCAAGGACAAAACCGGTTTTCCCACCATAAAAGTATATATCTCATCGGCCTTTATCTTTGGGTCTATATCTGCAAAACGTTCTGGATATAACACTTTTCCAATAAAATACGCATTAGCAATGATTGATCCATAGTTCATTGTGTACCAGTTATAGGGCAGAACTCCGTAAACATCTCCCTTCTTCACTGCTGTCAGACTTTGATAGGCGGGATCTGTGCGGAGTTCATAAACTGCTCCGGCATTTCTGCCGAGCTGAGTGGAGGAAAGATCAACAAAAAGTATATCCGGGTTCCAGGATACAATCTGTTCTCGAGATACATTGGCATGCTGTAGTGGTTTGCTCTTCTTCCCTGAAGATCTGGCGACATTAATCGCATTGACAAAATAAAAGGGTGGGTAGCCAGGTTCTGTGGACTGAAAACCATGGGGACCTTTTTTTGCTATGCCACCGATATACACTGAATATTGTTTTGACTTTTGGATATCTGCTGTCCGCTGCTCAAGGTCATTGATATTTTTTTCCATAAAGTTACATAGTGCGGTCGCTCTTTCCTTTTTGCCTATGATATCGCCCATTAACATGAGGGAATCATAGATAACCCGTCGACCGGATACAAGATTGGCATAGGAAAGGCAAACAACAGGAATTCCGGTTTTTTCCTGTAGTTCATCGGCATCATATCCCATGTTTTTGAAGGTTTTGAAAATCACCTGGGGTTGATCTTTAAGCCCAAGGATTAATTCAGGGTTGTCATGTCCTCTGAAGTCACCAAAAAGAGGTTTTTCCCTGAACTGTGGATTGGCGAGGGCATATGGGCGGGCGTCAAACCTGTTTAGCCGCTTCTCAATGCTGTCGACACCAACCACAAGATTTTGACCTTGAAGATAGGTTAAATAACGCAAACATCCGGGGCCGGAACACAACACCCGCTCCACCACCATTGGAATCTCAACCTTTCTTCCAGCCATGTCGGTGATAACCCGAGTTTCTGCCGAAGAGTAGGGGGCAGCAAAACACACAATGAGAGCCGACAACAGCAATATTTTTAAAAAATAATTCATTTTTACCCCTGTTAATTTGAATGAACGAAATTGAAACACTGAAACGCGGTAGTACGTTTTATAATAACGTGTTACTTTACAGGAGGGGAGATCCCCTGTCAATAAGCATGATATAAACACCCAAATGACTCTTTGCAGGGAGATTTAACTGTTTTTGTTCTTGACAAGTGAAATGATATCAACTATTCATTGCCGGTAACACGTAACTGCAAAACGTGTTAACTTCTCCTTACCCGTTCCCTTTAGGCTCCTGAAGGGAACGGGTTTCTTAAAAAACGCTGCCTTTCAACATTTTGGCGTGGAAAACAAATAAATACATTTTCGGAGGAAAAAAATGAACAGGAAACAGTGCTTTCTTGCTTTATGCACAGCTCTACTTTTAACCATGGCCTTTGGGGCTTTTTCCGCTTCTGTTATGGCCAAGGATACTCTTGTGTTGGCCCTTAGGGGTGAACCCTCAGACGGTTTCAACCCCATGATGGGCTGGGGTAGGTATGGTAATCCCTTGTTTCAGAGTACCCTGCTGAAACATGACGATGATCTGAATCCGATTAACGATCTGGCCACTGACTACACTGTTTCCGGGGATGGGCTTCTCTGGACGGTAACAATTCGTCAGGATGCCCGCTTTTCTGACGGTAAGAAAGTGACGGCTGAGGATGTTGCTTTTACCTTTAACAAGGCGAAGACTGCCGGTGGCAAGGTTGACCTTAGTCAGATGAAGGAGGCAGTTGTTGTTGCTCCTTACACCGTGGAGTTTCATTTTGTAGAACCTGACAGCACCTTTATTCATAAGTTGTTGACCCTTGGCATTGTACCCAAGCATCTTTACAACGATAATTATGGCAGAAATCCGGTTGGTTCCGGTCCCTTTAAGATGATCTCCTGGGTTGAAGGGGAGCAGATGAGCGTGGAGCCAAATCCCTATTACTATGGTAAGCCGTCACCTTTTAAAAAGATAACCTTTCTTTATGGCAAGGAAGATACCATGTTTGCTGCTGCCAAGGCGGGTAAATTGGATATGGTTGTGGTTCCTCCTCATCTGGGTCACCAGAAGGTTAAGGGGATGCATGTGAAAGCGGTGAGAAGTGTTGATAATCGGGGGTTGATGTTTCCGGTTGTGCCGAATGAGGGGAAAAAGACAGATGATGGTGCTCCCATTGGTAATGATGTCACGGCAGATATTGCTATCCGTAAGGCCATAAACATGGCTCTTGATCGCAAGAAATTGGTGGATGGTGTCCTGTATGGTTATGGCAGGCCGGCATACTTTGTCTGTGATGGATTGGCCTGGGATAATCCAGCCAATAAAATTAAAGATGGCGATCCCAAGGGAGCGAGAAAACTGCTGGCCGATGCAGGCTGGAAAGATGTTGATGGTGACGGGGTTCTGGAGAAAAATGGTTTGAAGGCAGAGTTTACTCTGGTGTATCCGGCAGACCGTTCCATTCGTCAAGGTCTGGCTCTGGCCGCCTCGGATATGTTGCGTGAGATTGGTATTAAAGCCAATGTGATAGGTAAGAGCTGGGATGAGATAAAGGGCTTGCGGCACGCCAATGTGATTGTTTATGGCTGGGGCAATCACACTCCCATAGAAATATATAGTCTTTACTACAGTGAAAGTGACAATAATCGAGGTTTCTACAAAAATCCGAAGGTAGATGAGTATTTGAAAAAGGCCATAACTTCTGTTTCTTTTGCAGACTCTATGCAGTGGTGGAAAAAGGCACAATGGGATGGTGAAACCGGAGCAGGACCAAAGGGTGATGCTCCCTGGGCCTGGCTGGTGAACCTTGATCATGTATATTTTGTCAGTGATAAACTTGATATTGGCAAAGCAAGGGTGGAGCCACATGGTCATGGCTGGCCCATTACAGCAAACATAACCGATTGGAAGATATTGGATTAACTTTATATATATCACAAATGGTCGCAAATGGAATTGCGGCCATTACTCTAATCCTGCAAGCTGTTTTTTTTTGTTCATGGAAAAACAGCTTGCAGCTTTTTTGTAAGGGTATCGCCATAAATGAAAACATTCTGTAAATATTTTGCCTCCAAAATGCTACGCCTGAGTATTATCGTTGCTGTGGTTTCGGTTCTCTCGTTTGTTTTGGTCAGCTTTGCCCCCCTTGATCCAATCACCGCTTACCTCGGGTACGACAGGTTGCAGATTAGCCAGGAGCAGGAAGCGCAGATTATCTCCCGCTGGGGACTGGATAAATCCCCCTCTGAGCGGTTTCTTTCCTGGGCAGGTAATATTCTTCGGGGTGATTTTGGTAAGTCAGTTATTTTTAACGAACCGGTGGTTGATGTAATTGGCAAGCGTTTTGTCGCTTCCTTCTGGTTGGTGTTTTTTGCCTGGCTCTTTTCAGGACTGCTTGGTTTTATCCTGGGGGCGGTGGCAGGAACCTTCAGAAATAGTCTTGCCGACCGGGTTATACGCTTCTACGCCTATACCCTGGCTTCGACTCCCACATTCTGGGTGGCCATGATTCTACTGGTTTTCTTTGCCGTGAAACTGGGTTGGTTTCCGGTTTGCTGTGCGGGCCCTCTTGGTGTTGCCCCTGAAGATGTCAGTTTTGCCGACCGACTGTATCATTTGGCATTGCCGGTTCTTACACTCTCCCTTGTTGGTATTGCCCAGATAACTCTCCATACCAGGGAAAAGATGATTGATTTCTTCCAGAGTAACCATGCCACATACGCTCTGGCCTGTGGTGAAACCCGTAGCAGTACAGCTATTTTTCACGGCTTGAGAAATATCCTCCTGCCGGCAATCACCTTACAATTTGCATCCCTGGGAGAGTTGTTCAGCGGCTCGGTTCTGGCCGAAGTGGTTTTTTCTTACCCCGGTCTGGGGAAGGCTACTGTTGATGCTGGAATCAGGGGTGATGTTCCCCTGTTATTGGGAGTCGTCATATTCAGTACCATATTTGTGGTTGTTGGTAACCTTATAGCCGATCTTCTTTATACTCTGGTTGACCCCAGAGTTCGAACGGAGGAGGCGATATGACAAATACCATAGTGCAACAGCCTAAGCAGGTATCCTTGTTACAACGGAAAAAAGCGGTTTTGATCTGCCTTTGCTGTGTATTCTTTTTTGTCGCCCTCTATATTGCCG
>CAMZKT010000021.1 GCA_947311435.1 uncultured Desulfocapsa sp. | reverse complement strand
CTCTGTGAGTAAGTCTGATCGAACACAGATGAAGTGCTGCTGAACAGTTACTATTAAAGTAACTCTCTCTACTTCATACGTTTATCAAGTTCAGCTTTAACAGCATCACTCACGTCAATATCTTGATTTGCATATAAAACAGCAACCTTTGAATCAAGAATTACTGAAAAGCCGTTTTTCTTTCCATAGCTATCAACAACAGACTGTAACATTTTTAAAATAGGCTCAAGCTCTTTATCCTGTAGTTGCTTAAGTTCCATTTTAGCATCTTCTGTCTTCGCCTGTAAATCACGTTGTCCTAACTGCAACTCACGAATTTTCTCAGTCTTTTTATCCTTACTCCAGGCAGAACTTTTCTTTTCAATCTCCTTTTGCAATGATATTAGCATGTTTTGTTCTTTTTTAAACTTATCCTGCAACTCTTTCATTCTTTTTTCGAAAACTTCTTTTGCTCTGCGACCAGATGATGATTCAAGGAGTACTTTTTGAATATTCATCACACCTATTTTTTGTGCCTCTGCATATGCTGCACTGCTATCCAGAGTAAACCCTGCAAGTACCACTAAAGTAACAACCAACGTTATACGTTTTAACATCAACTTTTCTCCTGTTTTAAGAAATTAACAAACAAAACTCTCTATATGTTAGATCTACTCAATTACAAAATCTCCCCTTCTGTTTTGTGCCCAGGCCATCTCGTCATAGCCATGAAAAAGAATCTTTTCTTCGCCAAGGCTCACTGTACCAATTCTGTCCGGTGAAACACCCATATTAACAAGATATTTTTTAGCCCCAAGAGCCCTTTTTTCGCCAAGTGCGAGATTGTACTCGCGCGTTCCCCGCGGGTCACAGTTTCCTTCTATTCGTATCCTGGTTTCCATCTTTTCTTTAAGAAAGTAAGCATTTAGTTTCATCCTCGGCACCTGATCCGGTCTGACAGTATAGCTGTCATATCCAAAATAAACAGGCAACATCGGACCGGAGGTTCTCCCCTCCATAATTCCTATTGACTCTGACTCAAGCGACTCTTCCCGTCCAATCGCAGCAGGATCTTCAGGTGGCAGCAAAGACTTTTCATGGATTTTTTCACCACCACAAGCAGACAAAAATATAGGAAAAAGCAACAACACTAAATAGAGGGTGCTTCCAGTTCTCATAACATTCTCCTAAACTCACTTCTATACCCATTTTCGTACTGTTTTTCTTACAATAGTGCATTAACTTTCGAAATCAACTTCTTGATGCTACTTTTTTTTAAGAAAAAAGACCAGACGTTTTCACGACGCCATGATATAGTTTTCCCGGGAGACTTTTTTCCCACTCATCGGTTTTCTACTTGAAAAATACTGTTTACGCCTCTAAATAAAAAGCAAACATAGAGATAACTAAAACTTCTACCCCAACATGTACACAAATTATGCAAGCAAGTAATCCTAACAATGGCAATCTGACTCTTCTCGACATGGTAGCAAAAAACCAGTTTGGAACCTTCTTCGGTGTTTCCCAAAAGACATTTGATACTGTCTGGAATAACCTTAGAGGAAATGACAAAAACTCAGTGGTTTACATCTCCATGGAGATAGGTGCTGATCCAGATGTTTTTCATCCGGTTAAAGACAGGCTCTTAGAATTGGAAAAAACCAATTCCATGGACTCACGACTCAAAAAATTCATCAAAAAAATTTTTAACGGTCCAGAAAAGATTCCGTGTTATGGTGGAGGTTTAGGAGTTCTAGCCGGAGATACTTTAAAAAGCTATGCAGACTGTCGGCTTCCTGTTGTCGCTGTGAGTCTACTTTACCGCCATGGATATTTCTCTCAATTGGTTGATTCAAAAATAGGCCAGATAGCCCAACCCGTTGCATGGCATCCTGAAGAGACTCCTGGTCTTTATTTACTCAATGATCCAGAAAATCCTGAAAAAGCCCTGCAGATTGAGATCCCTTTCTTTAATGAATATGATCAAGAAACCGTAGCAATAGCTCAAGTATGGATGAAAATGGAAGTAAACCACACTCTGGATTATTTCATCCCCGAACTCTTGCTTGATTTTTCCTTAGATGAAAATCCCACTCCCATCAAAGATGCCGCCGGTCAACTCTACAACTCTCAGTCTTCAACAATCAAAGCGACACAAAGAAGAATGCTGGGTACTGGCATCCTACCGGTTCTTC
Source organism: uncultured Desulfocapsa sp. (assembly GCA_947311435.1). GTDB lineage: Bacteria > Desulfobacterota > Desulfobulbia > Desulfobulbales > Desulfocapsaceae > Desulfocapsa. The sequence goes on along the minus strand of CAMZKT010000021.1, from coordinate 50,227 downwards.
AAGCCCTTGGAATTACTTCCTACACCCTGCACCTGAACGAACAACATGGCGTTGTGGTTGCCCTGCAACTTATCGCAGAAGAACTCACAAAAACACTCAACAACTCGGATATGTCGCAAGCCAGTCATGAACAGATTGCTACAGCCGCAGAGACTGTGGCCGACAGGCTGGTCTATACTATTCACACGCCTGTTAAGGCTGGCCATGATCGTTTCAACAAGTCTGTTTATGCCGGAATTAGTCACAGATCATGCAGGCATATTCTTGAGCTCCTCGCACATGATGAAGAGTCGCCACATTCCTACAATTTCACGACTCTAGCCATGAGGGTCAACCGCACAGCAAACAGTGTCAGCAGGTTGCACAGAGATGTCACTCGTAAACAGTTTTCTGAATTCTCAGAAAAAATTACCGCCATTACCAATGGTGTCCACCATTTAACCTGGATAAGCAAAGCAAGAGCCGACTTTTTTGACAGCTTCAATGAATTGAACAACTGGAGAAGCGACCCTGGTGTTTTCAAAAATGCTGCCAATCTCAAAAACAACACTCGATTTCGAACCGCCCTGATTCGTGCCTGGGAGGAAGATACCAGGATCCTGTATCGTTACATCAACACAATGCTCGTCCAGCATCGGAACCAGATGTCCAGTACCTGGATTGATCCCCCAAATCATTTCTCCACCATTATCGACACGAACATTCAACTGGACCCAAAGGTTTTCACCATCGGCTTTGCAAGACGATTTTCCACCTACAAACGCGCAGATCTTATATTTGACAATATTGATAAACTCTGCTCTATAGCGGTAAATAACAATTGGCCTGTCACTTTTCTCTTCTCCGGAAAAGCACACCCTGCTGATGAACCCGGCAAAACCGTAATAAAACTCATCCTCGATTATCAACAGACCCTGCATGCGAAAAGTAACGGCCTTATAAATCTCATATTCATCCCCAATTACGACATGTTGATTGCTAAAATGTTGGTAGCTGGTGTCCACATCTGGCTTAACAATCCAAAACGTCCACTCGAAGCCTCTGGAACCAGTGGAATGAAAGCAGCCCTTAACGGAGTACCCAACCTTTCGATTATGGATGGCTGGTGGGTTGAAGGCTACCATGATGGACAAACAGGATGGAAGTTTGGGTATGAAGGCCCCGTTGATGAAGCAGACCTCAGCGAATCCCCGGAAGCCTTACTTTATGCTGAAGATTCCGCTTCTTTTTACAAAACCTTGCCCTTGGTTCTTGAAGAGTTCTATGAAGAAGACAAGAAATCACTTTTCATCGACAAGGCAATCAACAACCTGAGTCTGAATATTCCCATATTCAATACCCATCGAATGGCAGCAGAGTACCTTGTAAAATATCACTTGACCCTCCCTGCTGCCCTGGAGAATCAAATGATCGATTTTGGAAACTTATACAACAGTAACGAATAGCATACATGGTGCTGTGACATTTCCTCCTATATTTTTTATCAATCGTTTACATCGTCGATGAAGTATAAAGACCTAGCTAAAAAATAATAGGAAGATCTCCTGTTTTATTGTAAACAGTACACAAAGACAGACCACACATTCCTCAAAAGGTGAATATAATGGCTAAAGCCCATATAAGTGCAACCAATGCCACGGACAAAACCATCCGGACCATTGATAGAAAACGAGAACGGGAAAAACGTTTTATTCTCAACAAGGCAAAAGAAAATGCTGAAGAGTTTGCAACCCGGGTGACTCAGAGACTCATAGACAGGGAAGTCCTTGAGATCAATTCACTGCAAGATGTACGAGATGCCTTTGTGCAACAACTTCGACGCCTTCCTGAATTGGATGATTTTGATATTCAAATGAAAATTGCCCCCATTCGTACTCTGATCCAAGATCCTAACATCCTGAGCCTGTATCTCACTGGATACGTCATTGAAGACCTCATCAACAATCCGGCAATTGAAGATATATTTGGCGAAGATGCAGACATTTATCGAGCCATTGATTCAATTTTCAAAATTCTCAGACCACCACAGTGATTCATCCCACAGGACAACCTTTTCTTGTTTATGCCGATGCTCAGGGAAATATAACCGACTTCCAAGACCTGCATGCTGCAGGTATGAGTGGAGGCATTTTCCAACTCCCAGCCAAAAGTGATTTCATTCCTCTCCCTGAAGGATCTGAGCTCTTTGTTCTTCCTGGGCGTTTACCCATTGGGTGTGATTGTACCACTGGTGAGCCACTACTGATCAAGGAAGACCCCTATTCTGGAAAAAAGATTCAAGCCGTTGCGGCTTTTATGGCTCCAGCCCACACTGCTATCCTGAACGGTGCGTATCAAACAAGTAAACGAGCTCCTCGCCTTCCACTTTTCGCCTATACTGCCGTGGGATGGTATGATGGTCGTTTCTGGACTACCGCTTTTCGCAGTGACAAGGATATACGGCAAGACTTTGTCCAGTTTAATCAAAGGGAAATTGACTCCAAGACTGCGAAAAAACTTCGTGAGCACAAGAATAACAAGCTGATTCAGCACCTTGGCAAGTGCTGCCTGACCTATGCTTGTCCTGCAGCCAGAAATTATTTTTTAGGACGCTGGGAAGCACCTCTGCCGACGTCTCCTGTTTGTAATGCCCAGTGCATAGGTTGTATTTCTCTTCAAATATCCGGAAAATGTTCGGCTACTCAGGACAGGCTACAATTCGTGCCAACACCTGCAGAAATAAGCCAGGTCGCAATTCCTCATTTACAACATGCCGAAAATGCCATCGTGAGTTTTGGACAGGGCTGCGAAGGAGAACCCCTGCTCCAGGCAGCTACCATAGAAAAAGCAATCAGAATGATTCGGAGTAGAACAGAACGGGGAACTATCAATCTCAACTCCAATAGTAGTCTTCCGCAAAAAGTCAAACGCCTCGCTGATGCCGGACTTGATAGTCTACGGGTAAGTATAAACTCTGCACAAATAAAATATCACAAAAATTATTATAGACCCAAGGACTTCACACTTTCAGACGCTCTCGAATCAATCAATGTAATGAAACAAAAGGGCAAGTTTGTGTCGTTGAATTACTTTATTCTACCTGGCTTTACAGATTCCCCACAAGAATATTCAGCACTTTGTGATCTGCTGGATACTACCCATCCGGATCGTATTCAACTCCGTAATTTAAATATGGATCCTGAGTATTACCTAAAGAGCATACAATTCCTGCCATCTGCGAAACCCCTGGGCATGAAAAGATGGATACAAAACCTTAAAACTGAATTTCCAAGTCTTCAGTTTGGCTATTTCAACCCACCTGTGCCTAAAGGGTAAAGCAATTTTCTTCTTGATCTTTTACCGTAAAGTTCTACTATGGCAATGTAAGAATAATTATCATGATATATTTTAGAGAGAAACCATGCAACTAACACCACAGATACGTCTGACAACGCAGCGTCAAATAATACTCGAAGAACTTGAAAAAGTCACATCACACCCCACTGCTAATGAAGTTTATGATATGGTGAGGAAGCGCCTTCCCCGTATCGGCCTTGGCACAGTATACAGGAACCTTGAACTCATGGCTGATGCCGGGATTATTTTGAAACTGGAAGTCGGAGGAACCCAAAAACGTTTTGACGCTGTCACAACTCCTCACTACCATATTCGCTGTATAAGTTGTGGAAAAGTGGACGACATTGAACTCCCCGTCATTGAAGATATTAACAAAACAGCAGCAGCCATCAGCCACTATCAGGTGCTTGGACATCACATTGAATTTTCTGGAGTTTGCAGTTCATGCAACTGCCCGGAACAAAACACACTGGTAAACTAATTACCCTGCAAACAGCTACGACGTCTCGCATACACTGACAATTTCTCTTGTGTGCAAAAGCTGTTGCACACTCAGTAAGTAGTGACAAAACAGAAAAAAAGCCTGTCAGATTTCAATTTCGACAGGCCTTTTTTTTTTGGTTCGCGTAGAACCATTCACAAGAGACCGTCCCATTCTGCGCACACTTGAGCAGGAGCGGGGGACAAGGTCAATCACGCCTTCTCTGTAGGTAAATACAAAATCTGGTGAAGAGTAAAATAATATCCCCCAGAGAGTAAGTACCTTCACGTGCCCGTTAGCGAATTACAGAAAACACCCTATTCAAAAACAACTCTACAAAAACGACGCTTCCCGACCTTGATTAACACCACTCCCTGAGGAGAAACATTGGTCTTCAGATCACTTATTTTATCACCATCAAGCGATACTGCACCCTGCTTTATCATACGTCTACCATCAGACGTTGACTTAACAAGTTTCAAATCCATCAAAAGCTGGGGCAACCAGATATCTTCATTGGATTGAATGTGCTTTTCAGGAATATCGTCAGGCAACCCTCCTTTCTTAAACACTTTCTCAAAATTATTTTCTGCCTGAATTGCCGCTTCGGCAGAATGATAGCGAGCCGTCAATTCTCTTGCCAACTGTTGTTTGATCTCTTTTGGATGTTGCCGTCCCGACTCCATGTTTGCCTTTAATAATTCAATTTCATCACTGCTGAGATCACTCAACAACTCGTAATATCGAAACATCAGTACGTCTGAAGCAGAAAGAACTTTCCCATAAATATCATTTGCTGATTCGGACACTCCTATATAATTGCCAAGTGATTTGCTCATTTTATTGACTCCATCCAAACCCTCCAGAAGAGGGAGAGTCAACACCACTTGCGGTTCCTGCCCTCTGGATCTCTGCAAATCACGTCCCATGAGAAGATTAAATAGCTGGTCCGTACCACCTAATTCAACATCGGCGTTGAGTGCCACTGAGTCGTACCCCTGAATAAGAGGATACATAAATTCATGAATGGAGATTGGATTACCTTCACGAAAACGAACCTTAAAATCTTCCCGTTCAAGCATTCTTGCAACCGTAAGCTCGGAAGCCAAACGAATCATGTCAAAAGAATCAAGCTTTGACAGCCAAGCTGAATTGAAAACCACTTTTGTTTTATGAGGGTCAAGAATTTTAAAAACCTGTTCCTTATAACTCTCAGCATTTGCAGCGACATCTTCTCTTGTAAGTGCTTTCCTCGTTTCTGATTTACCAGTTGGATCACCAATCATCCCGGTAAAATCTCCGATAAGAAAGTATATATCGTGCCCTAGATCCTGGAAATGCTTTAGTTTCTGCAACAATACCGTATGCCCCAAATGAAGATCCGGAGCTGTGGGGTCAAACCCCGCCTTAACCCGAAGAGGGACACCTGTTTCTTCAGATTTTTTAAGTTTTTTAATAAGTTCTTCATGACTGATACAGTCAACCACTCCTCTTTCCAAGAGGGTAATCTGTTCTTCTATACTTGGCATCGTAACTATCTAAAAAGTAATATTAATTAAGAATCCACCTGGGAACACCCCGATGGGAAATTGTCTATTTGTAACCGCACTGTCCTTCCAGAGAACAAATGGAAAATACTTTATTTGGCGTATTGAACAGCCCTTGTTTCACGAATAACAGTTACACGAATCTGACCGGGATAGGTAAGCTGCTCTTCAATTGACTTGGCAATATCCCGGCTGAGTATAACAGCTTCACCATCTTTTACCTTCTGTGCGTCGACAATAATCCGGAGATCACGCCCGGCTTGAATAGCATAACTTTTTTCCACCCCATCAAAGCCACAGGCGATTGCCTCAAGATCTTCAAGCCGTTCCACGTATGACTGTAGCATTTCCTTACGGGCTCCGGGTCTGGCGCCTGAAAGAGCATCGGCAGATTGCACAAGTACGTCAAGAACCGACCGGGGTGGTTCATCCTCATGGTGAGCTCCGATGGCATAAACCACCTCTTCTGGTTCTCCATATTTCCTTGCCAAGTCTCTTCCTATAATGGCATGAGACCCTTCCACTTCATGATCCACAGCCTTTCCAATGTCATGGAAAAGCCCGGCACGTTTAGCCATCTTCACATCAATACCAAGCTCAGCCGCCATGACTCCACAAAGAAACGCTACTTCCAGAGAATGTTGTAGAACATTTTGTCCATAGCTGGTTCGATATTTCAATCGACCTAAGATATTGATGAGTTCCAGATGTACACCATGACAACCGACATCAAAGGTGGCCTGTTCACCAGCTTCCCGCATAACAACATCAAGATCATTGGTAACCTTCTCAACAACCTCCTCGATACGAGCCGGGTGAATGCGACCATCATTTATAAGCTGGAGTAACGCCAGGCGGGTAATTTCACGACGAACTGGATTAAACCCTGAAAGAATAACTGCTTCTGGTGTATCATCGATAATAATATCAATACCAGTGGCCGCTTCAATCGCCCGAATATTTCGCCCTTCACGACCTATGATTCGACCTTTCATCTCATCATTTGGCAGAGGAACCATGGAGACTGTTTTATCAGCGACATAATCACCGGCATACCTGGAAATTGCCAGAGCTAAAATTTGTTTCCCTTTTCGATCAGCCTGCATCTTCATCTCGTTTTCTATCCGAACAAGACGTTTGGCAGCATCCATACGAGCTTCACTTTCAAGAGACTCCATGAGCATTTTTTTGGCTTCATCCTGACTCATCCCAGAAATATTTTCTAGTTTGTAGCGCTGCTTACCAATCAGAAGTTCAACTTCTTTATTTTTTCCAACCAGTTCCTCTTCTTCTTTTTTGAGAGTACTTGCACGTCTATCCTGGTCACGCTGTCTTTTGTCCAAAGCAGACCATTCCTCTTTTAACTGGCTTTTCTTCTTATCCAAACGCTGTAATTCTTCCTTCAGATCAGCTTTTTCTCTGCGAATCTCTTCATGAGCGAGCTGCTTTTCCTTATAAGCTTCCTCTTTGGCCTTTAAAAGCGACTCTTTTTTTATCTGTTCAGCCTGCGATATGGCTGTTTCTATGATTTGCTTCGACTGCGAATCGATATTTGCCTGATACGCCTCGACAAGGCGTTTTCTCAGGAGGATACCTACAGCACCCCCAACAAACAATCCCCCGACCAGACACGCAATAGTCTGAAAATACATTAATATCCCTCCAATAACAACAGGATCGAAGGAGAGGTGAAAAACAGTAAGAAAAGCGGGTTGAAAAACCCTGCAAAGAGGAAACACAAGACAACAAGAAGATGTGCAACCAGGCGGATGCCTGTCATCATAAAGAACAAGATCGGTACGACTAGATCCTGAACGTAAACTGTTCTAAAAAAAAGTATGTCAAATCACATAAAAGACTTCTTCCAGGGCAGGTTTCCTGCCACTACCTGCTCTCCCAAAACTCTCACAGGGAAACGTGAACATTAGCAGATCAATTGATGACAAAAGCGAAAAATCATCTCGCTCACTGCTATATTCTTGCCTGATTACAACGCACATTAGCATACCATGATCAGACAAAAAAACATACCACTCGCTTAAATCCTTGCCCACTCCAGCAAACTTACGAACTTCTTGCGAGTTTATCACACTTAACTTTTCTTTATATAAAAAATCGACCAAGGCTCACACCTTGACCGACAGACAGTTATAATAACCAATCTTCTTCCCTCTTCATTCAAGGAACTGTTTGTTCCACCTACAGTCAATCCTGTCGGTTAATTCCAGTCAATAGCTTAGAGCTCTTCCGGAATATGCAAACAGAACGAACACCGGACAATCCCGATTTCCATTCTAATAAAAACCCCCCACCCTGCCGTGTCACCAGGAACATCAAACCTATAATATAGGTGGGCAGACTCATAATTCTCTCAGGTAATTCGCAAGCGATTTTCCATCCTGAAACAGAGGAGTTACCCTTTTTAAGAGAGTTGGCTCAACAACACTAGCGATCACAAACAGGCCAGGGAAACTGTAACGTATTGCTTTGTGCCTCCATATATCCGTCAAAAAACCTACAATTTTAAGTTTTCAGCACCACATTCGGGTGAAGATACAAACACCAGCAAACCGTAGCTAACTATTAATAGACAAGCAGTATAGCAAGATTTCAAAAAAAAAAAATGAATTATCTGAGTAAAATCTTTTTTTCTTCCGCCAATTCATCAGCTATCTGTTTTCCAATATGGGCAATACGTTCTTCGTTTTCCTGTTTATACTCTTTAAAATCCCGTTTCAGATCTACATACATAGACGCGATATTAAGACTTGCCAGCACTGCAACTTTTCCCACAGCAATGCTGCCCTTAGATCCAGAAGAGCAGTTTTCCTGCACAAGTTCTGTTACCAAGGTTATAATCTCTTCAACTTCATCCTCAGGGGCACCCGTATAAAACGAAAACTCAATCCCCAGGAGTTCAAAACTGACAAGTCGTTCCAAAAAAGTTTCCTCTATTCAAGCAAATAAATCTCAAAAATAGCATGTCTCCTGTCCAGGACAAAAAACTTGATTGCCTGAGCAGCTCGTAGCAATGGTCGCCCAAAACACACTATGTATCCTAGGAATCTCCGTCATAGTGATTCTCTTGAAAACCAGAGTCCGAAGAATTCTCATGTGAATCCCCATCGGATTGTTCTTCGTATCCATCCTTGACAGACACTTCGCTATTGACCTCCCAATCTTCAATCTTTCCAATAAGGTTGTTCACCCTTGAAGATATTTCACCTCGTTCGTTCGTCATGGCAGCTAGCTCAGACTGGAGATTCTCAATGGTTTCGTCCCTTCTTCCCAAACGATCAGTTAATACTATATTATCATTCTTCAAAGCGTTGAATCTCTCTAAAAGACCAGAAACAAAGCCCTCAAGACGCGCAAGTTCATTTTCTTCAGTCATTGTATTCACTCCAATTATAATACGATGTTTTTATAACATTTTACCTTACTACTCGCAGGGGTAAGCGACTTACATTCGAAAACCACTGAATCTGTAGCTGCTTACAGGGGGATGCAGGTTTTCGCAGCCAAGCCGATGTCGTGTATTAGTCATACACAAGCCAGCGTGACCGCGAAAAGATACGGTGCCCTGTGAGGGGTTATCATTTTACTTGGCTAACAAAAAGCAATTATACCCCTGATTGGTTTAATTGCAAGCACAGCTAAAACCTTGAAAAAGTCCAGCTCACGGGACGCCCATCTTTATAAGGCATATTCCCATGGAATGGTTTTGGATTGTTATCAAAGATCATTGGGAGAAAGTGTTTATCTCCCTCCCACATTGGTAATCGCTCAAGATCAGAAATCAACCGCCAGTGCAAGTCACCTTCTTCATTTGTCTGATGTGGCTCGCCCCGATACGCCTTCACCAGAAAAATAAAACCAAACCAGTTTTCCCCATTCTTCCCAAAACCCGGCCAATTAACTGTGCCACGCAACTCTACCTCTGTACAAAGGATGCCAGCTTCCTCCATGAGTTCACGCTTTAAACAGCCCAAGGCATCCTCTCCAGCTTCCATCTTCCCGCCGAGTCCATTGTATTTCCCCAAGTGTTGGTCATTCTTCCTTTTATTTCTATGGATCAGCAACACAGACTTCTTGTTTTCTGAAAGGATAAAACCCAGCGTAGCTAAGATAGGCCTATACATCAACGACTCCTTATGATTAAATGTACAACAGAGGGTAACGATACTTAATTTTCCAACTACTAACTAACAATGAAAGTATTTTTTTTCATATACCATTTACTGTCCCTCGAAAAGTGGGCCTTTACCTTACGGGGAGCCCTGGTAGCGGGAACTCCTCCACTGAACATGTTCACTCTCCTTCATAAAATATCCGGTGTTTGTTTTCTATTCTTTTTTCTTCTTCAATCCAATCTGTGCCTTGCAGCCCCTCCCTTTCCCCTCTACCCTGTTATTGACAACAATGTGCGATTCTGGGAAACAATTTATGGACGCTACTCAACCAGCCAGGCTGTAGTTCATGATTCATACAACCTTGGAATAGTCTATGAGGTAATCCCCATATTCAACCACAAGATTCCCGGTTCTTCACAATTCAACAAACCTCTTTTTAAAAAAGTCAGAAAAAAATATGTTACAATCCTCAACAAACTTGCAGAGGGAATAACACCAGTCACTATCGAGGAAAAACGTATTGCGTCTCTTTTCGGCAGAGTCAGTCCTAAACGCTTTAGAGAAGCAGCGAACTCCGTTCGTATCCAGGTTGGCCAAAAAGACCGTTTTCTGGAAGGTGTTATACGATCAGGTGCTTATATGGCAGAGATAAAAAGCATACTAAAGAAAAACGGATTACCCCTTGATTTAGCCTATCTTCCCCATATTGAATCATCATTTAACTTAAAGGCATATTCAAAAGTTGGTGCTTCGGGAATCTGGCAATTCACTCGTTCCACCGGAAAGCGATTCCTCACAATCAACCACGCACTTGATGAAAGACAAGACCCTATTCGTGCAAGCCATGCGGCTATTCAACTCCTGAAGACAAACTTCGAGCTACTGGGAAATTGGCCTTTAGCTATTACAGCTTACAACTATGGAACTGCTGGAATGTTGCGTGCAAAAATGGCTTACTTGCGTTATGAAGAAATCTTCCTGCACTATACTCAGGGGTATTTTAAATTTGCTTCCCGCAATTTTTATTCAGAATTCCTCGCCGCCAAACGTGTCGCAAAACGACTTGAAAAGGATCCAGACATCCAACTGGACAAGCCACTCCCCAGACTGCGGTTTCGTTTCCCAGAATATATCTCTGTTCATGATCTCTGTAAGCATTTTAATATTTCTCTCAATGCTGTGAAAAAAATGAACCCGGCACTCAGACACCCCATACTTCAGGGCGACAAGTACATCCCCAAAGACTACACCATTCACTTGCCCGTAAACAATCGGAACAGAACACTACTCGCCACTATTCCCTCCCATTTTTTTCACAAGAAGCAAAAACCTACTCTTTTTTATCGTGTTCAAAAAGGAGATACAGCAGGCAAGGTAGCTCGCACTCACAAAATCAGCCTTGCGGCATTGCGTAAGGCAAATTCCCTCAAAAAAAACAACGCTATATTCGTAGGACAAAGCCTTCGAATCCCTCGTAACACAAACTCAAACAACCAGGTAGTTACACTTTCCTTATCCCAACAAAAGCTCAAAAAGCGTTACCCGACGAAGACAAGAAGATCAGACCTTCCGACACTTACTGACAACAAAAAAAGCAGGCCTGTATTAAAAAAGACCAAAACAATTTCCAACCAGTTCTCCGCCAAAAGTTTTGACGAAAAACGCTTTGATTATCACATGAAAAGCGAAGAAGACTTTTTCAATGTATATAACTATAGTAGAGGTAAACTCATACAGAGTTAAAGAGGGTGATACAATTTGGACGATTTGTAAAAACAAGTTTGACCGTCCCCTCTGGTTACTGAAAAAATACAATGCTTCACTTGACTTTAACAGCCTCCACTCATCACAATGGCTCGCCATTCCGATCATCAAAACTATCTGACGGAGACACAAGCTTCAGCAACAAGTAATCCACAAGGAGATTCAATGGACATTTCAAAACGTATCGCAGAAATGAAGAAACTACCAGGTTTTGTAGACAATGTGGGGATGATTCTCATCCATAATGGAACAGTTCGCAGTTGGTCCCGAAACACAAAAAAAAGCGTGGCAGCCTTGGAGGTCAGCCCTGACTCAAAAAAAATAGAAACTATCCGCCAAGAACTTATGAAACGTGAAGGGATTTTTGAGATTGTTATTGAAGCGAACAGTGGACAGTTCCAACCCGGTGACGACTTGCTTTTTCTCATTGTTGCGGGGGATATTCGAGAAAACATCAAGCCCGTACTCGCAGAACTGCTTGACCGGGTTAAGGCAGAAGCGCTGACAAAAAAAGAAATCATGGCTGAGTGATTCGCACAACTACGGGTAATACATGAGTAACGCCAAACTGTTAATCAGAAAATTTACAGACATTCAAACCCTCCCTCATGTGGTTACTCATTTATCCCGGCTTATTGCAGACGAAGATTCTACCATGAAGGATTTTGAAGATGTTATCAAAATGGATCCTATTCTGGTAGTACGCTTATTGCGGCTGGTAAACTCCCCATTGTACGGATTGACCCGACAGGTGGACTCCATTGGCAGAGCCGTTGCCTTCCTGGGTATGAAAAACCTCCACAACCTTGCAATTACAGATGCACTGAAAAATATTTTCCAGGAACAGGACGAAGCCAAAATTTTTTCCCGGAAAAAACTATGGCTCCATTGTGCAGCAGTCTCCATTTGTGCAAAAATGATTTCGGAACGAATTTTCGGGAAAAATGGCGACGATGCATACCTTGCCGGGATATTGCATGATTTTGGTCTTATCATTGAGTCACAGGTGGAACCGGAAAAATTCCTCACAGCGTGTGAAGCCTGTATCGATGGAAATCCCTTAATTCAACATGAACAAGAAATTCTAACCACAAACCACTGTGAAATTGGCTATATTCTGGCGCAGGATTGGGACATGCCCGAGAGTATCCAGAAAGCAATCCGAGATCATCATCTCGACACGAGCATGGGCGACCCTGCAGACCTCACAGCAATTCTCCAAATTGCAGAATATATAACAGGACAACTCGGCTACACATCACTCCTTGGTATAAAAACCACGCTTCCCGCTCATATTGTTACCCACATGCAGAAAAACATGGACGAGTTCAAAGTACTTATTGACGATCTCCCCGAAGAAATGAGCCGAGCACAAGATTTGTATGGAGGCTGAAGAAGCGATGGCAGACAATTTCTCTATTTTTGACACGGTTACTTCTTTTCAAAAAGAGATTGACCACTTATTGCAAATGATTCACGATTCTATCCCCGACAGCATTTGCGTTTGTATTGAACAGGATGGCAGACAACATAGTAACACGAAGATTTACAGTCTCCCTGCATCGGAAATTAAGAGTCTTCAGTACCTTCTTGCAACCAACAACAAAACGCACCACATTGTTAGTACAAAAGAGATTCTGTGGAACGCGGTCGCCCTGCCTACTATAAAATCGACTCTTTACTTCAAATTTCCTCTGGAGTCTCCTCAACCACAATCCGACACCATTCTCCTGCTCTGCTGTGAACTCTTTAACAGTCGTCAGAAAAAACTCATTGCTTACAAGAAGCTTGAGATCCAAAAAAAGCAGTTCCAACGAAAGTTTTCTGTACTTGAGATAAAATATCAGGCCACACTGGAAGAGAATGAAAAAAGTTACCGCATTATCCAGGAACAACAGGAGAATTACTCACGCACCCTGCAAAGAGAGATCGCAGTACAAACCAAACAACTACGAGAAGCAAAAGTAGCAGCAGAAGCAGCCTCAGTTACAAAAAGCCAATTTCTGGCTTCAATGAGTCATGAAATACGAACTCCTATGAATGGAGTCATTGGTTTTACTGAAATGCTTCTAGGCACTGCTCTTGACGAAGAACAGAGAGACTACGCTGAAACAATCAAAAGAAGCGGTGAAGCACTGCTTGGGCTAATCAATGACATACTTGACTTTTCAAAAGTAGAAGCAGGCCAAATGAGTCTTGAATATATTGATTTTGACCCTGAAATCACTGCACATGATGTCTGTGAATTAGTGCGACCGCGTGTTGCAGGGAAACCCATTGAAGTTCTGTGCAGAATTGATGACAAACTCCCCGCTAACGTCAGTGGTGATCCGGGACGATTCCGGCAGGTTCTTGTGAATCTGCTCGGAAACGCTGCAAAGTTCACAGAAAGGGGGGAACTGGAGCTCACAATAAATGTTGAAGAGGAAGATGAAAAATGTATCAAGCTCCATTGCCTTATTCGGGATACCGGAATCGGGATAGACCCCTCGAAATTCAAGTCAATTTTTGAAGCGTTTAAACAGGAGGACGGAACGACAACACGAAAATATGGAGGAACCGGACTCGGCCTCTCTATTTGCCGGAAAATCGCAGATCTCATGAACGGCAAAGTCTGGGTGGACAGCATTAAAGGAAAAGGTTCCACCTTCCACTTCACTGCAACGATGCGCAAGTCAACAGTATCGCATATAAAAACACTACAACAGCTCGACCTAAAAGGAACAAGGATACTTATTGTCGACGACAACACTGCCAACAATGAGATCCTCATGCATGTTTTAACAAGAGCTGGAATAAACGCTACGACTCTTCAGGATGCGACCTTGGCCCTGGATGCTTTAATAACAGCAGAGCAGGAAAGCAATCCTTTTGATTTAGCAATCATTGACTTACAAATGCCTGTTCTTACAGGATTTGAACTGGCTAAGATGATTCGCTCCTCTGACCTAAAGCGCAAGAATATTCCCCTTCTTGCTTACACATCTACTACCGAGAAAATTGCCAGGAAATGTAAGAATATCGGATTTACCGCATTTCTAAATAAACCGGCGCGACGAGATATCCTGCTCCGCACTCTTTCGAAAACCTTGGGAAATGCCTATGACACGAGCGACAAAACTTCCGAGAAGACGCTGGTAACCCAATATTCAGTAAGGGAGGAAATCAAACACTCCATTCGTATTTTACTGGTCGAAGACAATCCGGTAAATCAGAAACTGGCAAATATGATACTGACAAAAGCTGGATACCAAGTAGTAGTTGCAGGAAACGGAAAGATAGCGGTGGAAAAATTCACAACCAGTCCTGACGAATTTGACATAATCTTTATGGATGTGCAAATGCCTGAAATGGACGGCTACCAAGCCACAAGAGAGCTCAGAAGACAGGGATTCAAAGATATCCCGGTTCTTGCCATGACAGCCAATGCAATGAAGGGAGATAGAGAACTATGCTTGGAAGCGGGCATGAATGACTACATCACCAAGCCGATCAAACGAGATTTAATTTTTAACATGCTGGATAAATGGCTCTATCATTATGACACAACAAAAAATTAGACAAACACCCATCATTGACCGACTAATTAACTGGGCAGACGCCCCCTGCCAGGACACCTCTTTTCTATTAAAAAAAACTCACATCCTCATACGGATTTTCCTTATCACGTTTAAAGAATTCGCTAACAACTTCCTTAACATCCGTGCAAGCGCACTAACCTACACCATTCTTCTGTCGCTGGTCCCCATGCTCGCCATGAGCACCGCAGTAATAAAAGGGCTTGGCGGCGGAACAGAACTACAGCAGGTGGTATACAGCTACCTTGACACTCTGGAGGAAACCACCCCTCTCACCCATTTCAGTTTTCCCGACAGTTTCACCAATGGAAATCTGACATCCTCTGATACCATTAATGACCCAGCTGCAGAACAAACCTCTGTCACCGCCGGACTTCGATTAGCAGCCGATCAGATTTTCAACTATGTTGACAAAACAGATTTTGCCACACTTGGAACCATTGGCGTACTCGGTGTATTCCTCAGTGCAATTCTTGTTTTGAGTAACATTGAAAGTTCAATGAACACCATATGGCATGTCCCTGCCGGAAGATCTCTCTTACGTAAAATAACAGATTATCTCACCTTCCTTGTCCTCATGCCCCTTTCCATCAATTTTGGTTTTGCAGCAAACGCAGTGCTTAAAAATGATACACTACTCACCAAAGTCATGACTCTTCTCCCAGGAACCCTGACACAAGCCATCCTACTCTTGTTCATTCCTCTTTTTTTTATCACACTCACGTTGTTTTTAATCTATATTTTTTTTCCCAACACTAACGTCAAAGCTGGCCCCGCTCTCATAGGTGCACTTTTTGCTGGGACACTTTGGTTTATCGTTCAAAACCTTTACATCGGCCTTCAGGTTGGTGTTGCACGATACAATGCAATCTATGGTTCCTTCGCGACCCTGCCACTCTTTCTTATCTGGATGTTTCTTAGTTGGGTTTTTATCCTCGGTGGCGCACAGCTTGCTTTTGCCTGCCAGAAACAACGCAGCTACCAGTTAAAAAGACAGCACCACTCTCCCCTTGAACAACTCAGTGCCGCTTTCGATATCCTTAATGCAGTATATGCTTCCTATACAAACATGAGAGAGCTTCGGGACAAGACTCTTCCCGCACGCTGCCCCGCATACTCGGCCTCCCTCCTTTTTAACAGCCTGCAAAAACTAATCGTTGCACAAATAATTATACGCTGTCCCAGGGGGCGCCTCCTCCCAAGCGGCCCTGCAGAAAACCTCGAATACAGGAAAATCCTATCCTCAATACTTGGCAGTTCATTTCCAAATACAGAAGGCGGGAAAACAGCGTCTACCCTTTTTCACCAGGTGAAACCCATATTAAGCACACACTATTCCTCCCCAGGGAACCGAGACGCACTTATCAATAGCAAGCAGAATTAATGCGACGAGCTTTTAATACCGTATCCAGGCAATAGAGTATTAGATCGACTATGGTAACACCTCATCCGACAACACTTTCGTTCAACCTTTATCTCCATCAACCAGACTAGCAAACTCATCCATGAACATTACAAAATCTCTGAAACAGCGAAAATCAGTACGTGCGTTTCTTCAACGTGACGTTGAGAAGGAAAAAATCGACACACTTCTTTCAATGGCTGCCAATTCACCGTCCGGCGCCAACATTCAACCCTGGCAAGTGGCGGTTGTTTCCGGTAAGACAAAACAAAGACTCCAGGCACAAATCGAACAAGGTTTCTGGGCGGGAGAGAGAGGGAAAGCTGACTATCAGTATTACCCGGAGGTATGGGAAAACCCATACAAACTCAGGCGTATTCAATGTGGACAGCTCATGTATAACACCTTAAAAATTGCACGCCGCGACAAACAGCGCCGTCTTAAACAATGGGCAGCAAACTACCGTTGTTTTGATGCCCCGGTTATGCTTCTTTTTTTCATGGATTCAAGCATGCAAACAGGATCCTTTATTGATTACGGTATGTTTTTACAATCTATTATGCTGGCTGCTCTGGATCTGGATCTATCAACCTGTCCACAGGCATCACTTGCCGACTACCCTGAAATAATCAAAAAAGAACTCAGCTATCCGCAGGACTCTATTTTAGTTTGTGGTATGGCACTTGGGTATGAAGATAAAAAAGCAGTTATAAACAGCTACCGTACCCCGCGTGAGAAGGTGGGCTCGTTCACTCGATATTTCACATGACATCATCCATGCCAACGAGACGAACGCCACGAAAAAACTTTCAGGAAATACTTTTGCAATAGCTTGTGGCAATGGGAATGGCATTCCTCAGTTCATCAATGGCCACCATGGTCACTGTTGCTTCTGTTACCTTATGATCCTTCTCGGCACATCGCGGGCGGGAAAACACAGTAATATGAATGACGATGGAACTTGTACCGATCTTCAAGGTTTCACACCAGAGGCTCACAACATCCCCGACATGCACAGGCCGGTGAAATTGTATAGAATCCATACTCACTGTAACATAACGATGCGGTGCCTGACGTTGTGCCTCGACTGCCGCAGCCTCATCTATCATGGACAAGATAATTCCGCCAAAGATATCTCCGTCAGGATTAGTGTCTTTAGGCAGCATGACCCGACGAATGGATGGCTCTTTTGATGAATCTTTCATGGTGGTATCCCTGTGAGGTAGTGGCACAAAGCTACTGCGCTGTATTCATTCTTTCAAGAGCCCCGGCTATGATTTCCAGCTTGGGACGGACATTAATATCTCCAACATGGATGAGTCGTATAATCCCCTTCTTGTCGATAAAAACAAGACCCCTCTCCGTCGTCCCATCGGAACGGAGCACACCATATTTTTTAGCTACAGCTCCGTGGGGCCAAAAATCAGACAACACAGGAAACCACAAGTCACCCATTTCCCGGGTCCAGGCAAAAAGAGTAGGAATATTGTCAACTGTAATCCCCAAAAGAACCGCATCGTTTTCATCAAACAATCCTTTTACGATATTATAGCCCGGCCACTGGTCGGAACAAACCGGCGTCCAAGCTGCCGGAACAAAAGAGATGACCACATTCTTTTTTCCCTCATAAGAGCTAAGACTTACAGAATCACCACCCACCGAAGCCAATGAGAAATCCGGTGCAGGCTCCCCGATCTTCACCTTCAAAACACTATCAACAGGTTTTAATTGACCGGGATTATAAATATGCCCCTTGAATGTTTCCGACAGTCCAAAAGCCGTTGTAGATAACAATACTGTACCGATAAACACGGTAAAAAAAAGATATTGCCTTTTCATAAGTTACTTCTCCTGGAACATTACTCACTGCTCCAATAAATAAAATGTTACTTCCTCTCCTGCAGAGTCATCCCGGCAGCAACCAGCAGTTCTTTAAGAATTTTACCAGCAGGATTTTTCCCGCCAAGCTGCGAATAAAAGATACGATGAGAGCCATCGGTGTTCAAACGAACACCAAAGAAATGAGGCGTCCAGGCTTCACCTATTTTTTTATGAATAGCAAAGTCCCCATCACTGAATAACGGAAAGGGAACATCGTAGGTTTTTCTGAAATGGCCAACTTCATAATCTGAGTTACCAACACCGATCCCGATCATCTTCACTTTTCCCTGTAACTCTGGATTAGCCTCAATCTCCTGATACAATTCATTAACAGTGGGAGCCTCCCGCTGACAATGAGGTCAGTACATATTGAAGATTTCAATGATGACTACGTCAGACTTGATTTGTGGAATAGTAAAAACATCCGTTGCCGTAAGCCCGAGATATTCCCGTTGTTTTACGTCTTTCGGTACGGGAAGATTGAAGTCGGCAAGGGTTTCACCTGCAACCGGTGGTTTGGCGTATCCCTCCCCTGACACGTTAAGTGAGAAAGCTAACACAATACTAATTAACAGAGGATCAATCTATTCATGCCTTTTTCTCCGTTCTCTGAAAAACTCGTTAAAAGGTGTTTGCCTCATGAGTAAGGCTTGTAAGGAGATACCATAGCTGCTAGTATTTTAGATATTCTGGGCAAAAGGATTTCACATTTCGGCACTCCTAAAGAGAGATCTCCGAATGCTCCGGTAGCAACCTCAATAAATTCCACGTAACTACTCACAGAGGTTGATACTCATGTGCCTTTAATATCTCTAAACTGTAACTATTTACAATTACCGCCCTTTGAAAGCAATGTCAAACTGTTCTTCATGGAAATGGCGTCATAGAAACCTACTCCCCTCTACCTCGCAGGAATCATATGGACATCGCATACCCAGCCTTGATGTGGCTCATTATTGGTACATCTTTCTTTGTTTTAGAGATGGCTGTCCCAGGTTTCGTCCTCTTCTTCTTCGGTCTCGCCGCGTGGTTAACGGCGATAGGCTGTTATTTTTTTCCATGGAGCGTTAACATACAGCTTGCTGTTTTCCTGCTTCTTTCAATGGTTTGTCTTTTTAGTCTTCGCGGTTTTGTAGAACAAGTGTTTACTGGAGACAAAAAAGACGAAGGTGACGACACTCTTCTTGCCCATGGCGGCGAGAAATGTCAAGTCACTAAAGGAATCATCCCCCCTGCCGAAGGACAAGTTAAATTTGCCGGTACCTTCTGGAGAGCTGAAGCAGATGAAGAAATCAAAGAAGGTGCAGTTGTGGAAATAACCAAACAGAACAACCTACTTATAACAGTGAAGAAGATTCAATAAATCAAGCTTCTATTCAAGGAAAAACATATGGAAACTTTTATTGCTCTGGGCATTATTATTGCCCTCATCATTCTTATTCTTGTCAAAACTGCAGTTGTTGTTCCACAACGGATGGAATTTGTTGTGGAACGTCTTGGCAAATACAGAACGACCCTTCAGGCTGGTCTCCACATCCTGATCCCCTTTATTGACAAAGTCGCCTACAAACGAAGCCTTAAAGAAGAACCCATTGATATCGCAGCCCAGACGTGTATCACCGCAGACAATGTTACCCTTGAAATTGATGGCATTTTATATATTCAAGTCATTAATGCCAAGAAATCAGCCTATGGTATTGACAACTTTCACTTTGCCGCTGCTCAGCTAGCTCAGACCAGCCTGCGTTCAGCCATTGGTAAGATTGATCTGGATAAAACCTTTGAGGCCCGAGAAACACTCAATGGCCAGGTTGTTATGGCACTCGATGAAGCCGCAGAAAACTGGGGTGTAAAAGTTCTTCGCTATGAAATTAAAGACATCCAGCCGCCACGTACAGTCTTAGATGCCATGGAAAAACAGATGAAGGCTGAACGGGAAAAACGTGCAGAAATCGCACGATCTGAGGCGGATAAGCAGTCCACCATTAACCGTGCAGAAGGTGACAAGGCAGAAGCCATTGCCCTTTCTGAAGGTGAAAAGTTAAAACGGATCAATGAAGCAGAAGGGCGCGCCAAAGAAATTACCATGGTGGCAGAGGCCACCGCACAAGGTATTCGGAAAGTTGCAGAGGCACTGAGTTTGCCTGGTGGAAGTGAAGCTGCTAATCTGGAAGTCGCCAAAAGCTATGTCAAAGAGTTTGGCAACCTGGCAAAAGAAAACAACACCATGATTCTTCCAGCCAATTTGACTGATGTGGCTTCCATGGTTACTGCCGCAATGTCCACCATTAAACAAAATGAGGGCCAGCCAGCCAGACCAGGCACAACGAGATCTACGGGCACAGCCCACACGCGTACTCCATCAATGTAGGATGAAGATTCGTTACCTATTGAGGGCAGGGCTACGACAATGTATCTTCGATTGAATCAGCAAGTCAGCGCGCAACAAACAAATAAACATGGGCAACTCACCATGGTGCCCTATTACATTCCATGAAGGAGGAAATATGCAAAAACAAGTTTTCAGAATGCTGCCATTTTTAATTATTGCTGCTTTTTTATTAAGCAGTTGTGCAGAAGATGCCAGCCAGAGCACAAAAGCGATACAACAAAATGTTTCTAAAGAACAAAAAATAAGAGGGCCCGTTTATAAAGGACGGATTGTTGGAAAATCCAAAAAGGCAAAGACACTTTCTCTGGAAGTGGGAAAGGGTGCCAAAGCCCAAACCTTACTACTCAAATTTGACGAAAACACTAAGGGCATACAACACGCAACAAAAGGCCATGGTGTTATCGTTACTTACAAGAAACAAGGTAAGGATACTTATGTCATATCCATCAAGCCTAAACTTTCAAAACTTCCCAAAGGCGTTTCAAGAATCGACACAGCTGCACTAAAAACCCTGATTGAGAGTGAAAGCGATTTTGTCCTGGTTGACTCCCGCCCTGCTGCACGCTACGGGCAGGGACATCTTCCCGGCGCTATTTCCATTCCAGTCTGCGAGATGCAGGAACTCATTAGCCTTTTGCCTAAGAAAAAGGATACACCTCTGGTTTTTTATTGTGGGGGCCCCACATGAGGCATGAGCCCAATGTCCGCCGGTCAGGCGGTCCAAGCTGGTTATAAGAACGTTTATGTCTATTTAGATGGTGAGCCTGCCTGGAGTAAAGCAGGGAATCCCACCTACGCCGGATATGGATTTATTTGTCAGGGCAACAATGTGGTTATTGATCTGCGTAGTACAAATAAAGCCACTGAATCCCGTATCCCACGTTCTGTGAGTATGCCCTTTGACACTCTAGAAGAAGTCATGGATGAAATCCCCCTCAAAGCCCCGGTTGTGCTTCTGAGCGACAATGAACAGCAATCATTGGCAGCTCTGAAACTTTTCAAGGAAGAGGGTTACAAAAAGGTTTCTCTGGTTGAAGGTGGCTACTACGGTTGGAAACGGCTTGGTGGCAAGCTTATCAAAGGCCCCGTGATTACAGAAGTTACCTGGAAAAGAAAAATGGCTCCTGGAGAAGTTTCAGTGGCCGACTTTCAAAAAGCACTTGCTAATCCTGCCATGGCTGTCATTCTTGATGTACGAACAAATGAAGAGGTAAAGGTCGGAAAACTGAAAGGTTCACAGCACATCCCTCTCGATCAGCTCTGCAGCAGAATGGATGAATTCCTGTCAAATATTGAAGGCCTTACCAAAAAACAACACATTTTCATCCACTGTGCAACCGGTGCCCGTGCTGAAATGGCCTATAAAGAACTTGTTAAAAACGGTTATGTAAACGCAAAATTCCTCAAGGCTGAAGTCTCTTGCGAACAAAATGATTGTGACATTGACGAATAAATATAAAATAAAGAAAAGTATTTCGTAACTGTTCGGTGGTTTTGCTAATTTTGCAGTTCCACCTGAAGTTACAGTTTTTCTACTGAACATCGGCAAACCAAAGAGTCGTCAGCAACAATGGCCGACGACTCTTTGATGCAGTGACAGTACGCAGCCTGTCACCAAACAATCAAGGATCGTTGCTGTACAGTCCTTCTCTAACAAGTCGATCTCCTTCGGCTTTCTGCTCAGCAGTCATGGATTGTTCCAGGTCTTGAATAGCTTGAATCGCCAATTGAAAGTTCTTTTCGGCAGCCACAATATAACAGGCATATGCTCTTGGGATATCCACAAGCCCCCCAAAACCTTTTCTGTACATATTTCCTAAAGCATACACCCCGTTCATATCACCATTCCCGGCAGATTTTTTATACCAGTACCTGGCCATGGGAAAATCCTGCCCAACACCATGGCCCAGTTGATACAAACGGCCAAGATGATATAGACTGTTTGAGTCTCCTCTTTTTGCAGCTTCTCTCCTCCAATAAAAAGCCTTCTTAAAATCCTGTTTGACTCCTTTTCCTTTAGTATACATCAAAGCCAACCATTTTTTGGCATCCGCGTCTCCTTCTTCTGCGGCAGCAAGGCAGGACTCTTCGGCCACAAAATATTGCCCGTGTAAAAAGTGATTGCGACACTGACTTGCAGCGTCAGAAGCATATGTACAACAAGGAAAAAGGAGCAGCACTCCTAAAAAATAACTTTTCATCGTCAGTCCTTCTTTATTTTAGGTGATTCACGGATATTTCACAAAATACAGATCAACAAACAGCATCATTCCCTGTTAGTATCAACACATTCGGCAGCCCTTAAAGACAAGTCACAAAGTCTTTGGTATCTCTATGCGTTCTTCCTTCACATAGCCTCTGAAGTTTTTCATTTCCCTTTACTTAGCATTACAATATCTATACTATAAAATAGCATAAATGTAATTTTACCCTAATCCCCTGAATCACAAAGCTTTAATTTTCACAGAATAAATATCTTTGCCGTCAGAACAGTTTTAAAAAAAAACCACCCCCATGGAAAACGTCGATAACACATCAAATTCAAACAAGAAACATATCGAACCAAGGCTTCACTTTGCACGACAACAAATCCTGGTTGGAGAAGATGAAGAAAGAATGGAAAAAGTAACTGTTTCCGAGCTGGTTCGTCAAGGACAGCCACTTCTCTCCTTCCCTGATTTTCAGGAACATGCTGAACAGGGTCTCACCAAAATCCCTATACGTGCGGGAAAAAACACTCTCTTTTCTGAAGATGGCGAAACTCTCCTGGCTGACATCATGGGGTATCCAAGAATTGACACCATGAATAATGCCAATGACCAGAATCCTTCTCTCCTCGTCTCTGTTACGCCCTTTGTGAAACTAACTGATTCTAATATGAAAGCCACCCTTTGTCTTCATCCTCCCATCCCCAATGGATTTTCTCCTGCGAGTGCACCGCTCCCTGAACTCCTGGTGGAAGCAGGAATTCTGTTTGGTATAAAACAGTCAAGCCTGCAACAAACCCAGGAACTTATCACGCGGGGCTATGGAGACTTTCTTGAGATCCCCATAGCCTTTGGCAAGTCACCGGAAGAAGGAGAAGACGCCTATCTGGAATTTGCACTTGAGATAGGCCCCATTACCGGACAACTTCTTGAAGATGGCAGCATCGACTTTCGAGAACGCCGTATCATGATAGGTGTTGAAAAAGATCAATTACTTGCCACAAAAATACCCGCAATCCCCGGCACTCCGGGAACCAACGTATTGGGTGAGCAAATTGCGCCCAGGGGGGGAACTCCATTAACCGTCAAAATAAAAAACGACGTCTCATTTTCTGAGGAAACGGGTAAAATCACAGCAAGCAAAGACGGGGTTCTGACAGTTGTCAATAAGTGTGAAATAAATGTCTGTTCCAAGCATGAGTTGCAGAGCGATGTTGATTACACTACCGGAAATATCAATTCAAAAAGCTGTGTCCTCATACATGGAGCAGTGCAACCCGGATTTAAGGTAATCGCCGGGGGTGATCTCGAAGTAAGAAAAGAGGTGATGTCCGCCACTCTCTCAAGTGATGCCAATATCATCATTAAGGGGGGCATTACCGGACAAAAAACAGCAATCAAAGCCCTTGGAGATGTTGACTTCAATTTCATTGAACAGGGAAAAATCACCTCAGGCGGCAACATAATTATCCGTAAACAATCCTATTATAGTGGTATAACAGCCATAGGATCCATTAGATGCAAGCCCGGTTCAACAATCATTGGAGGTGAGATTGTCGCAGGAGATATGCTCACGGCAGATAATGTTGGTTCTCCCAATGGAAAGCCAGCGCTCCTTGCTGCAGGAGTGGACCACAGTCGTCTCCTTTTGCAACGAGATCTTTCTCGAAAACTCATCGAACAACAAAATGAAATCATACAAAAACTGCAACTCAGCGGAGGCCGCAGCAGATCAAAAAGAATAAAAGACATGGACGCCAAAGTCGATGAAATTAAGAGAAAACTCATCAGGCTCAACCTTATCCCGGGAACTAAACTCTTTTCCAGGGTTGGGGCAGATGACTCAGAACTGACCGAAGAAGGTATGGAAGATCTCACCGGGATAAAAGAATGTCAGATTGAAGATATTTTTATCGATATCTCGGGTACTGTTTTTGTCGGTACTGAACTGACAATCGGCAACTGCAGTTTAATTATAAAAAACACCATCAACAAACGCCGCTTCAAACTCAACAACAACCATCGCCAGATCATCGCAGTCCCTTTACGATAACACAGGATAACATGAAAATACTCCACACTTCTGACTGGCACCTCGGCCACAAGTTCTACGGCAGGCAGCGGCATGAGGAGTTTGCAAAGTTTCTTCAATGGCTGGAAACAATCATTGAACTCAATGGCGTGGAATTGCTTATTGTTGCGGGAGATGTCTTTGACAGCCAGGCACCTCCCAACAAAACGCTTGCAATGTATTATGAGTTTCTTTCACGAATTTCAAGTTCCTGTTGTCGCCATATTATCATTGTTGGAGGAAATCACGATTCTCCGGCACTGTTAAATGCACCCCGCGAGCTTCTGCACTTTTTAAACATTCATGTCATTGGCAGTGCACCCCGGAACATTTCTGACGAGCTTATTGTTCTTCATGACGGTAACAACACTCCGGAGGCAATTATCCTTGCAGTTCCATACCTTCGCGATAAAGACATACGGTTATCAGCTGCAGGGGAAAGCCTCGGGGACAAACAGCAGAAATTAATCCAGGGTATTCACAATCACTACTCCTCACTTCTGGCACTTGCTCATGAAAAACAAAAACAGATTCAAAAAAAAATCCCCTTAATTGCCACAGGACACCTTTTTTGTCAGGGAGGCCAAACAAGACAAGGTGACGGAATCCGAGAGCTTTACGTGGGAACTCTGTTACGAATTGGCCTCGACTGTTTCTCGAAGGACATAGATTACCTGGCCCTTGGTCACCTCCACCTTCCACAAGTACTGGCAAAACAAAACAACCGACGCTACTCAGGCTCCCCTCTTGCCATGTCCTTTGCAGAAGCCGGGGAAAAAAAGGTCGTTCTTCTTGTCGATTTCTCAGAAACAATGACCGTCCAGGAAGTGCCAGTACCCTGTTTTCAGCAACTCCATAGTATCTCCGGTGATCTAGAACATATACTGCAGAAAATCCATCAACTTACTGCAACAGGAGACTCAATACTGCTTGAAATTCACTATAGGGGAGAAACTCTGATTGACGACCTGCAGAATCAAATTGCTTCTGCCCTAAAAGAAACAAAACTTGAAGTGCTTCGGATCAGCAATAAACGTAGATACAATCACATCCTGCAACAATCATCAGAAGTTAAAACTCTTGATGAGTTAAGCCCGCGACAGGTCTTCCAACGATGCCTCGAACAGAATGATATCCCGCTGGCACAGCACCAGGAACTCATCCTTGACTTTGAAACGAGCCTCGACGCACTGAGCCAGAGCGAACACAAGGAACAAAGACAATAACATGAAAATAATACGGATCCGTTGCCAGAACCTGAACTCTCTTAGTGGTAAATGGCAAATTGACTTCACAGATCCCACGTATTCTCAACACAGTCTTTTTGCCATTACAGGCCCGACGGGGGCCGGAAAATCCACTCTGCTCGACGGAATTTGCCTTGCATTATATGGTGCCACACCACGCCTTGGAAAAGTCACAAAATCATCCAATGAAATCATGACTAGACACACCGGATCCTGCTTTGCCGAGGTCGAATTTTCAACCACCAAAGGGCAGTTCCGTTGCCACTGGTCACAACACCGTTCCCGACAAAGGCCCGGTGGAGAGCTACAGCAACCCAAACACGAAATTGCAGATTGTACAAACGGAACCATCCTCGCAAGCAGCATTCGCAAGGTTGCAAATAAAGTCGAAGAAGTGACAGGTATGGATTTTGACCGTTTCACCCGTTCGACTCTTCTTGCCCAGGGAAGATTCGCTGCTTTTTTACAGGCATCAGCGAATGAGCGTGCACCTATTCTTGAGCAAATTACGGGTACGGAAATATATTCACAGATATCCATACAGGTACACGAACGCCTCGGAGTGGAACAAAGAAAATTCGACGAAACAAAACAGGGCCTTGAACATATCCATCTTCTTACACCGCAGATGGAGAAAGAACTCTACACAACAATCCTCGACACAGAAAAAGAAGCTTTAGTCTACAAAACCCAGATAAAAACGCTCCATACACAACAATCCCAAATTGAAATAACCAGCAGGCTCCTGACAGAAAAAGAACTTTGCATGCAGGAACTTATTCTCTTAGAGGAAAAAGAACAGGAAAAGGAACCGGAGCTCGACACATTACAGCCTGCCCTTGCAGCAAAACTTCTGGAGCCACTGTACGCTGAGCTGGAAAAGTTATTGCAGGAAGAGAATAGTGCACTCAAGGAATGCAGTCTCCTGGAAGAAAAACACGGTGATCTCACCGCACGCCTGAAGACCAGAAAGGATCTTGCGGAAGCAGCAAAGAACAGTCTGCTGCAGACAGAAGACTCAAGAGAGTCAGGACTGCTCCTCATACAAACTATTCAGAAACTTGACCACTCAGTCCTGACGATGAGAAATACTCTCAAGGAGCTGGCCGAAAAGATATCAGCAAGAAAGTCCACAAAAAAAAAGCACCTGAATCAGGTCGCAACACTCCAACGGGATCTGAGTAAACAACAGACACAAAAAGAACAACTGGAAGTTTTTTTTGAAGAGCACACGTCCGATGGAAAACTGATTGAAGAGCTTGGTGCCATACGCCTGCAAATTGCAAGGATTGGCCAACTCCATGAGCAGCAGCAGATACTGGAAGTACAACAAAGGAAAATTACAGAAAAAAAAGCACAAAAAAAACTTGCCGAGAAACAGCTTGAGCGAGATAAAGAGAATATTCAACAGCAGATTTTACTTTCGAACCAACATATTGAAAGGATAGAAGCAAAAGTCAGCAGCCTGTTTCGGGGAGCAGCAGTCAACGATCTGCAACAGAGTCTTTTCCAGATACGCACCAAGGAAATTGCGTTTAATGAGCTTTTATCATTGCTTGGGGAACAAAAAACGAAAAACGAGCAGCTGCAAAAGCTTCACCATAAAGTTGATAGCCTGTCCAAACAGAAAACAGAGTATACAACAGCTCTCCATGAGAACAGGGAACGCCTGAAAACGCTACAAAAGGACATCGACCTCCTTGAAAAAAATGTACGGCTTTTGAATCATATCCAAAGCCTGGAAGAAGAAAGAAAGCGACTTCAGGATGATGTTCCCTGCCCACTGTGTGGTTCCATTCATCATCCGTATAATCATGGAAACATCCCTGAAATTTCCACCGAAGAACAGCTCCTGCAAAAGAATCAGACTGCTCTGAAGGATTGTACCGAGAAGAACAACCAGTTCACACGTTTAAGTATCATTACAGAAGAAAATTTAAAAGCTCGTCTGTACCAGCAAAAGGAAATAGAGCAACAGATTCAGCAGGGACAAAAAGACTGCGAACAACTTCTGTCGAGCCTGGAACTCCCTCCGTTGAATAAAATCAATCTCACGCAGTTGGAAAAACAATACCAGGTGCTGAAAAAAGAGGCGCAGCAACTTGAGCAGGACTGTGTCTTCCTTGAACAACACAACATGGAATTTGATCTCGCGCAGAAAAACAAGTCCAGGCTGACAACCACCATGCAGCAGCTTGAACATGCTCTCCTGAAAGCAGGTCATTCCGTATCTTCCACGGAGAAAGAAGCGCAAACCTTATCCGAACAGCTTACCAAGTCTTCACAGGAAATCAAAAAACTGAGTGATGATCTCTCTGCAAAAACAAAAGACTACGGGGTGGGTAAACCTAATGCCCTCAATCTTTCTGCCATACTTGAATCGTTGAATATGAGAGTCAATGAATGGAAGGAAAAGATTAGCATTGAGCAAACAATCGCCCCTCAGATTTCCTCTCTTTGCTCCAGTATTGAGCAGGAAAAACAGGCCATCCGACAACTTCATAAGCAGATACAGGAAGAAGAAGAATTCCGCCATAAAACGCTGGATGTTCTGGATGAAACAGAAAAAGAACGGATACGACTCTTTGGCGCAAAAGAACCGAGAGAAGAATCTCAACGTTTGGAACAAAAGGTACAAATGGCACGAGAACAATATGACCTTTTACAAAAAGAAGTCGTCACACTTGAGCAAGAAACCGTCAGCACCCATGCCTTACTCAACAGACTGAAAATGGAAGACAGCATAAGAAAGACTAAAATTGATGAGCAGAGGAATCTTGTCGAACAGGCCATTAACACCTCCTGCTTCTCCAACACGCAGGAATTTCTTGATGCAAAGCTCCCAGGTGCAGAGCTGCAGGAATTACAAGAGTTGCAAGAGAAACTACAGACAAGAAAAACAGAACTGCAGGCATTGTACAAAGACAAGGAACTCGCGCTACAACGTGCAAAAAAAAATTCGCAGTGCAAGCTCACTACCAAAGAAATACACACCCAACTGGAAGAATTGGAAAAGCTGCGGGAAACGCTTCAGGAACAAATAATCACGGAAAAAGAAAAATTAAAGCTAAACAACGAGAATAAGTGCCTATCAAAAGAGCAGCGTGCAATGAGAGACATCCAGGAAAAAATCCTGGGAAGATGGAAGCGCCTGCATATGCTCATCGGTTCATCTGACGGACATACATTCAGAAACTTCGCACAGGGACTCACCTTTGAGATGATGGTTCTCCATGCGAATACACATCTGCAAGACATGAGTGACCGGTACATTCTGATCCGGGATAACGAAGCTCCTCTTGACCTAAACGTCATCGACACATACCAGTCAGATGAAATTCGATCTACTAAAAATCTTTCAGGAGGAGAGGCTTTTCTTGTGAGCTTGGCTCTTGCTCTCGGCCTGTCTAAAATGGCATCTCAAAATGTCAGGGTAGACTCCCTTTTTCTCGACGAAGGCTTTGGGACACTTGACGAAGAAGCACTTGAATCTGCACTGGAGACCCTTGCAGGGCTTCGCGATGAAGACAAGCTTATCGGAATCATCTCTCACGTTGCAGCTTTAAGAGACCGAATCCCCCTACAAATAGAAATAGTTCCCGGAAGCGGAGGAAAAAGCAGTATCAAGGGCCCCGGAGTGACAATGGAGAGAATATGAGCTGTTGCAAAAAACTCACCCACCGTTACTCAAATTCCGAGCGAGCTGTTTTCTGCCTGCGCTGGGTATTACCTCTCCGGATCATGGCAGTGGGTAGCCTGGCTGTACACCTCCTCTACAAATCCTTACATGGCCCCTCCCCTTACGGAACAATTCTCACTATCATACACATTTCGATAGCCTTACTTATTCTGGGAGAATGCCGTAGAAGTGTGCGTTACCACGATGCGATAAAAGAATTAGACAAACTTGGAGACCGAAGACGAGCGTTAAGAAAATAACATTTGATGGCGTCGTAAAAACTCTTCACCTGCTTCATTGCTGTATTTTTTGTTTACCCATCTCTCAATTGACATTTTTACGAGTCCATTAAACATCAGCCGACTTCCGATCAAGTTCAGTCCCTACTCGCCACGCATCTACAACTGAAAATAACCAGCAACAGAACAGCACAAGAAAGGAAAGGATCATCAACACGGAAGATACATAGGTAGAAAGTTCCGTGAGAATCTTCATTACCTCGGGGACGGTGACAACCCCGCCCTGAGCAACAACTTCCTGTAATCTCTCAACGGCTTGTCGGACAAGGGCAGCGACAAACACCAGACCACTCACTGATGCGACACAAAGAAAACCGGCACCACGACGATATTTCGTTAAGATAATTTGCCCGGCACCTGGGAAAATCAAAGCGGAGAACAATATTCCTTTTAATGCGTTACTCATTATTAATTCCTTTAATTGAAGAACAGGTATTTATTACTTCTTTTTATGAGAGTAAAATTCCAGTAAACCCTTATAATTCCAGCTTGCTATTTTGAATCTTGTATTATACTCTTTTTCTAAACAAGTTTCTTTAAACAATTTAACAGATTCTGTTAACAGGTATCATCATATGACACGTCAAGATCCACCCATATTCATTACCCTGGGAAATAGAAAAGGAGGAGTGGGAAAAACGACTTCTGTTATCAACCTGGCCAGCAGCCTTGTAAGACACGGAAAAAAAATACTTATTATAGACACTGACCCCCAATCCAATTGTTCTTCCATACTCCTAAATAATACTAAGGATCAAACGAAATATTCTCTTATTGATGCCCTTGAAGCCACTGAAGGTGAAGGTCTTCTGTCTGGTATCGTTTGCAGCACCTACCACCCGAGAATTAAGATAATACCAAATACAGCGCGTTGCATGCTGTGGGAACGAAAAGTCGCCCAGCAATCTGATGCTGTTATGGGTATCAGTCGATTGATCAGCAAAGATCCGGCATTAAATCATTACGATTTTGTCTTTTTTGATACTCCGCCTAATCTGGGAGTTATGATGAACAATGCTCTCATGGCCTCAGACTATGTTATTATTCCTATTCCACCTTCCGATCAATTTTCTTTGGATGGCCTTGCTGCCTACCTTGATCTGATAGGAGCCATGAGGAAGCATAATCAAAAGCTCCAATTACTTGCTGTCCTTATCACCAAGTACGACCCCGAGTGGGGGAATTCTCTTAACAATGTCGGTCTAATAAATAAATATTTTTCCAAGAAAGGGGTAGGCATATTTAACACCTGCATACGTAATTGTCCTGAAATTGATATAGCGCATGTTGCCAGAAAAACAATCTTTGAATCTGCACCAGACAGCAATGGAGCAGCCGATTACTCGGCATTGAGCAACGAACTTCTTGAAATTTTCAGTGTCATTTATGGAAAACAATTTGTTTGAGGCACTTCATATCAAATCAGGAACGCGTTGGCAGGCGATTCATTCTGGCCTCATCGCTTGTAATTCTTTATCTATTTCTCATGCCCTTAGTCCTTGGCAAGAGGAACTTTAATATGTTAGACTGTGACATTGGGAGTGAATCAACGCCCATGTCAATAACGTAATTTCTCCTATTCTGATCGCTGAGAACTATGTCACAACAAAAGACAAGTGAACCTGATATATGCAGCACCATTCATCCAGGAGACAAGTTCGATCCCTTCGAAGGATTGGACATTCCTGATATTTGTGTCTCTCCAGAAACTCTCAGTGCTGTCGCACCAACAGAAAGAACACACAGTGACGATGCCTTGTTTGAGTTGAACCCACTTGATGGTATTGACCTCGAAGATATGGCTGTATCTCCAGATGCAATTTCAGGTGTTCAAACAGAGGCAAGTGACTCCCCCCTTAACGGAAATGTCAACTTTGTCATTCTCCCAAACACACAAACAGATAAAAACAACGGTTCGGAGAACCAGCGTCCCGTCAGGCCGATACGCTCACTTTCCACAGATATTGCACACCCACCTGTAAAGCAGGAACAATATTTAATAAAACCCATCATTGAAAGCGCATATCATTATGCCGAACTCACTCGGATACGCGAAAAGATATTCACTCATCTTGAAGAAATTGGTGGCAACGTCCTCCTTATAGCTAGTCCCCACGATAACACCGGAAGCAGTCTCCTCGCGGCCGCGCTTGGGTATAATGCAGCCTGCTCCTGTCAAAAATCTGTTCTGCTCATTGACTGCAACATGCGGCGGGCTGGTTTACATGAATTTTTCACACTTCCCCAGTCGTACGGTTTCACCAACCTGATCCAGGACAACCTCCCATGGCAGGCGGTGGTAAAAGAAACAGGGGTTGAGAATCTCAGCGTTATCACTGCCGGGGATCCCTGTGAAAACTTCTCGGATTTCCTGCGATACTCACATATCCCCAAACTTCTTCAGCAAATCCGTCCCCAATATGACCTGATCATTTTCGATACATCACCGGTTCTTTTGCCAAATCGAAATAACGTCAATATTGTCTCGCTCACATCTGAGGCTGATTATTTCCTTCTCATTACCAAGCAATCGGGTACAACGAAAGAGCACCTGAAAGAAACCAAAATTGTCATTGAATCCGGCAATGGGAAAATCGATGGAATCGTTCTTAACGAACACGCACCGAAAAAGAAACCCGCTCCTTTTAAAAAATAATCCCATGAACTCAACCACTCAGCAAGACGCTAACAATACCCTTGACCCACAGTTTTTTATTGCCAAGTACCTGTTACCCGTATTGGAACATAAGTGGATTCTTGTCTTTACCACTTTTCTCGGGTTAGCCATTGCAGTTCCCATAAGCCTGATTATACAGCCTGAATACAGTAGCACAGCCACTACACAAGTGGAAACTCCTCGAGCCAAAATGATATCCAAGGTCACAGAAGAGATCAGTTCCAGAACTGGCAACCGCGCATACATCACCGCTGCAGTCGCAAGAATGCACAGCTCAGCCTTCCAAACTGAAGTCCTCAAAGTAATTCCTAATGCTCTTCAGAATGACCTGGAGATACCACTAAGCGTTAAAGGCCAAATTTTACGTAAACTCAAACCTTTTGCAAAAAAAATCCTCAACAAAAACGACACCCCACCAACCGATACTGCCAGGATCACTCCAGAACGACTCGCCAGTCTTTCTAAACGTATAGAGATTCGAGGAAATACAGGCAAAGGCACCATCCAGATAACAGGCACGACCTTTGCTCAGGAGATGGCCACCGTTCTTGTAAACAGCTATATCGATGTCTGGGTCGCCATGAATATGGATGCCAACAAAAGCCTCATACGCCATGAGCTTGATTTCACCAGGGAGCAACGGTCTGAGTACCACAAACAATTAAAAGCTGCGGAAAATGAACTCCGACTTTTTAAGCAGAAATATGAGATCCCTCCAGCCCTCACATCTGTGACAGATATGGAGCTTCAGTCTCAACTTGATGTACTCCAGAATAAGCTTGAAAACAGCAAGGAACGCTACAAGAAAATTGATGATATCTTTCTCGAGTTAAGTAGAAAAGAGAAAGCAGTAGTTAACAATATCAAAGTTATCAACCCGCCCCAATCCCCCTTGTTCCCTTCAAAAAACATGCGTATTCCCATCATACTTATGGGATTTCTTTTAGGAGCTGCTTCAGGAATTGCACCGATATTACTCTGGGACTACTACAAGGGAAATATCCGCCACAAGAAGGATGTGCATAGTGCTGTTGACATACCCATCATAGGTAAACTGCCATCCATTAAAATTAAATAAGCACATCAGGAACACATTTCAATGTCAAAGAACACTCTTACAGTAGGAATCTTAGGACTTGGGTACGTTGGTCTACCCTTGGCTGTCACCTTTGGTAAAACTTACCCAACAATAGGGTATGACCTGAACAGTGATGCGATTCAGAAATACAAAAACGGCATTGACCATAACAATGAAGTTGATGCAGCAGGATTTAGTGGTGCAAAACATTTAACCTTTACAAACAATCCTAAACAGCTTTCCAAGGCCGACTTTCTGATCATCGCAGTGCCGACCCCTATTGACCATGCAAACCAGCCCAACCTGCGCCCTTTGCTGAGTGCTTCTGCCACTGCCGGCAAACACATGAAAAAGGGAGTAACTGTTATTTTTGAGTCAACAGTATACCCTGGAGCCACCGAGGAAGACTGTGTGCCTGTGCTTGAAAAGAATTCGGGGCTACGATGGAAAAAAGATTTTAATGTTGGATATTCTCCCGAGCGCATCAACCCTGGTGACAAGAAGCACACCCTGACTAAAATCACCAAAATTGTTTCAGGCGACACCCCTGAATCCCTCAAGGCAGTATCAAGCCTGTACGACAGCATTATAGAAGCAGGTATCTATCCGGTTCCTTCTATCAAAGAGGCGGAGGCTGCAAAGGTTATAGAAAATACTCAACGCGATCTTAACATTGCGCTTATCAATGAGCTTGCCATCATCTTCGACCGTCTACAGATAGATACCTTGAATGTGCTTGAAGCAGCCGGTTCCAAGTGGAACTTCCTTCCATTCAGGCCTGGTCTGGTCGGTGGCCACTGCATAGGAGTTGATCCCTACTACCTGACCCATAAAGCGGAATCAACAGGATATACCCCCCAGGTTATTCTTGCCGGTCGTAGAATAAATGACAATATGGGGAAATTCATCGCAGAAAAGACAGTAAAAATGATGCTCAAGGCCAAATTAGATATCGCAAAGTGCAGGGTAGGTATCCTTGGCCTCACATTTAAAGAAGATTGCCCGGATCTCAGGAATTCAAGAGTAGTTGATATTATTGAGGAGCTAAATGATTACGGGATCGAAACCATAGTACACGATCCCGCTGTACTTCCTGAGGACGCAAAACAACACGTTGGAGTAACCTTAAGCCCCGTTGAGGAATTCAAGAATCTCAGCGCTTTGATTATTGCCGTTCCCCACAAAGAATTCAGGGAACAAGCACTTGAGTATTTTACAAAAACTCTCGTCAAAGACGGTTGTCTCATAGATGTTAAATCCATGCTTGGGATCGCTGCACTTGAAGATGATACTATTAATTTTTGGAGACTGTAACCCGCACTCTTCAGAGGAACCTTCAACCCCATCAACTTACAATGACCCGATACGATATTCTCACAAAAGAACTTAAAGCAAAACAGTCCGCCTGGTTGGTCACGGGCGTCGCCGGTTTTATAGGATCCAATCTACTTGAAACACTTCTGAAACTTAATCAACAAGTAGTTGGTCTTGATAATTTTTCGACTGGACACCAATATAATCTTGAAGAGGTACATGGACTGGTAACAAAAGAGCAATGGGAAAACTTCACCCTGATTAAAGGTGATATCTGCAACATTGCCACCTGTCACCAGGCATGCCAAGGAGTCGACTATGTACTGCATCAAGCAGCACTTGGTTCCGTGCCACGATCCATTGAAGACCCCGCTCTTACCAACGAAAACAACATCAGTGGGTTCCTGAATATTCTTATTGCAGCTCGAGATGCCAAGGTCAAACGCTTTGTTTACGCCGCATCAAGCTCCACCTATGGAGATCACCCTGACCTCCCAAAGCAGGAAGCTCATATCGGTGCTCCATTGTCTCCCTATGCTGTGACCAAACTTGTTAATGAGTTATATGCCGATGTTTTTGCCAAAACCTATGATTTCAAAACCATTGGCCTCAGGTATTTCAATATTTTTGGCCAACGCCAGGATCCCAATGGAGCCTACGCTGCTGTTATTCCAAAATGGTTTGCCGCCCTCTTGAGCGGTGAGGATTCCTATATCAATGGTGACGGAAAAACAAGTAGAGATTTCTGTTTTATTGATAACTGTGTTCAAGCAAATCTTCTTGCTGCAACTGCCCAATCAGAAAACGCCGTAAATCAGGTCTACAATGTTGCATTTGGAGAACGCACAACACTGACTAAACTGCATGAGTTGATCAAAGCCCGTGTGGAACAAAGCCAGGAAAAAAACGGTGATTCACAGCTCATCTATCATGACTTCCGGGCAGGAGATGTTCGACACTCCCTGGCAGATATTTCAAAAGCTGAAATACTTCTTGGCTACTCCCCACGGTTTTCTATTGAAGAAGGACTGAACAAAGCAGCTGAATGGTATACAAAAAATCTTTTATAAAACAATCTTTTCCCGTAGGATTTGTGCTATGCAAAAACTCTCACTTTGCCTGTTTCTGTTACCACTTTCTATTTTTTGCCTTCACAATACGGCAGACGCACGCCTCAACACCATTACCGGTGGCGTAACAACAAGTTACGACTACGACAAAACAAACTATAAAAGATACGATGAGGCGATTGAGTCCTTCGAACGAAGAGACTTAGTACAACAAATTAGCATAGGTCCCTCGTTTATCTTTGAAACAACAAGCAGTACTGATGGGGTAAGCATTAGCTTCAACCCCAGTTTTGTATATGACCTGGAAGACAGCCAAAGCAACATTAACCACAATTCTTCTTTTACTGCCTTTCGTGACTTCACAAGGCAGTTTCGAGCTGAACTCACCGATAACTTTCTGTATTCTGATGATCCTCAACTCCTGGAGGCAGAAAACCCATCTGATTACAATAGAGGCCGAAGACGTTACTGGACAAACACGTTTAACATCAATTCCAACTATTCCTACGACGCAGGAAGTTCCTTTGGCGCCGGCTATTCTTACGAAATATTACGTAACGACGATACCGGCATAGGCGGTTACGAAGATTACGACAGGCATACCCTTGATCTTTCGCTCCAACACCGCTTCAATGCTTCCTGGAACGCTTCCCTGTTCACGAACTATTCTCGTGGCCTTTTTGACCCACCTGAACAGAACCTGGTAGACAGAACAGAAGAGGCACTTGAAGAATTATTCCCAGGTGTTACCGACAATATTGATACCGAGAACCTTTCCAATGATCTCAGTGAATATGAACTTGGCGGGACTCTCAACTGGGTTGAGTCTTCCCGAAAAACGTTTTTTGCCAACTATATTTTTTCAATAACTGATTATGATGCTGTTCTCCGTCGTGACACAAATCTACATAACCTTACTCTTGGTGCTCATTACCAATATTCAAGACGACTTTCATTCGATGTTGGTGCCGGTCCTTCCTACGAGAAGACCGAAACCTTCGATGCAAACTGGGGATACAATGGACATTTCAACCTCAATTATGACGTTGCTCAACATACCAGTATGGCCGCAGGGGTGGAAAAAGGCTACGATCAACGAAATTTTTCTGCCAATAACTCGCTTCTTGGAAGAGACGAAGGACTTACTGAGTTCTGGAATTACAGCATTGATTTTTCACACCAGTTCAGTGCCGACCTGACAGGAACTCTTTTTGGGACATACCGGGATGAAACCCAGGAAAATACAATCCATGGCTTTGTGAACGCTCTTGAAACCGGTGAGAATCTGAACTCAGTAGACCAAGAAACATTTAGAGAGGAAAGCAGGTTTAAAAGAGAGATCTATGAAACAGGCGCTACACTTAGTTACACCTTTTTACAATGGTACACGACTACTATCAGCTACACGTACAGAAATCAGGAATCAGAGCGTATTAACGATACATACGATGAACACCGGATGTTCCTGACACTTTCTTTTCAGAAAGAATTATTCCGTTGGTAAAACATGTACGATAACGTCAAAAAGCAGACACCTAACAGATCTTTTTTTATCCCTACAGAGATCCAACACTCCCGCGTCCCCCATAGTAGCTTTCAATTAAAGCCGAGCTTATGATTGCAAAGATTAATACACTAATTGTTCTCCTTCTCTTCGTTGGGACTTATTTCCTTCTTCAGAACAGCTCCACCGTAATAGCTGTTCCCATCTCCCGGCAACTTGCATCTTTCCCTGATGTAATAGGGAAATGGCATAAAGTTAGTTCAACGACATCTTCCGCTGAAGTTGTTGAAATGCTTGGTGTCGACGATGAAATTTACTTCACGTATCAAAGCATTTCCGGCGAATTAATCACCCTTTACGTCGGCTATTATAAAGCTGTTGGTGTGAGTGGTTCTTATCATTCACCAAAAAACTGCCTTCCTGGAGGTGGCTGTGGAATTGACACTATCCAGTCCCTTCCTCTTGAGACTGGTATCGAAGGAAATCCTACATCTGAAGTTTCAGAAATGGTGATACGCAATGGGAATAACTACCAAATAGTTCTTTACTGGTATCAAAATCGAGGACGAATAATCGCCTCTGAATATTGGGAAAAAATCTATCTTGTTTTAGACGCCTTGAACATGAGGCGAAGAGATGGAACTTTTGTAAGAATCATGCATACTGTCCAAGGCGACAATATCGAGCAAGCTTCCATGGAAGCAAAAAACTTTGCAGAACGTGTTATGCAAACCCTTGAATCCTATTTGCCAGGTAAACACATATGAGCAATGCAACAAACATGACTAAACAGGCAGCGATTTCTCTAGGAATTTTGCTTTCAGCCATGACCTTGCTCTATTTTCCTGTCTTACAAAAGCTTGCCCATGACTGGGACACGAACGACAACTATTCACACGGTTATTTCATTCCAATTCTCTCAATTTATATCATCTATTCATTAAAAGATGATTTACAACAATTGCCGGTAAAAGGCAGTATAGCGGGCTTGTTTCTTTTGATAGCCGGGCTGGCTCAGCTCATCATAGCACATGCGGGTTCTGAATTTTTCCTGCAACGTGCCTCTCTGATTCCTGTCCTTTCCGGGATCGTTCTTTTTTGTCTTGGTTTTTCGTTTTTCAAAAAACTTTTGATACCAATATGCTATCTTATTTTTATGATCCCGCTTCCAGCAATAATCTGGAACAAGATCGCCTTCCCAATGCAATTGCTTGGTTCCTATCTCACTGAAAAAATCGTCGGACTTATGCAAATTCCCATCTTTCGTGAAGGAAACATTCTCTATCTCAGCAATACAACTCTGGAAGTGGTTGATGCCTGCTCAGGATTACGCTCCCTCACAACACTCTTTGCCTTAAGTGCTGTCTTTGCCATACTCTCATCTCATACTCCATTGCAGAAATGGATTCTTTTCCTGACAGCAGCGCCCATAGCAATTTTTGCAAATATTGTTCGTCTCTCTGCTACTGCTGCCTTGGCATCCAAATTTGGAGGTGAGGTAGCTCAGGGATTCCTTCATGATTTTTCAGGTCTTGTTGTGTTTGCAGTGGGCATTTTGTTACTGGTGACAGTGAGTAATACGCTTAAAAAGTTTGCTCACAAATCCAGGACAAATAATCACCTGCCCAGATAAATATGATCGATATAGATCGTTTTTTCTTTTTCCTGTCGCACCACAAACAGATTCAGGTTTTCAATAGTGTTCATCTTCATTAAACGATTTGCAGGAGCATGCTGGATATCTGCAAGTGATATTGCGAGATCATTCCACCCTTTTTTTAAGACAAATCGTCTGTTGAAACGATCTGCATACTCATTTGTATGAGAAGAATCATGGACACGACAAACAAGTTCCAAGGGGTCATCTTCAATTAGAAACACACTGACATATAAGTTCCTGAACCCCTCCCAGTTACCAGGGAAAAATACAAGTGCGACACCTGAGTACAATTCTGTCGTCAACTGTACCTTCAGTGAATGCTTCCCGTGTCTTGCAACCTCTCCTGAAATTTCACAGCGATCCCTCTCCCGCCAACGATCTTCTTCAAAAGGTGTTTCGAAATCAGAAAGTAGCGGGAATTGCTTCAATGCTATACTCTCATCAATAACAGCCCTTCCCAGAGGACACAAAGAAGCGATTACACATACTACAACCATGCTTTGCAGAGACATCCGCAACCTTCTTCCCAGTTCCATCCCCCCTTCATCAAGAAAAGCCAGAGTCAATACACACCCAAGTTGATTACGAAGGACATCCAGGACATCGGGACTGCGATTATCGAAACACATCTGCAAGCCCTCAACAGCTATTCCTGTAACGAACACGGCACAAAACACATAGAACGTAATGGCTGTAGCAGATATCCCGGGAATACATAATCGAAAGATTCTGCACAACAGCCAGGAAAACAAGGCAAAAAACAGAATATGCCCCAAATCCCAAAGTGCGACAAAAGACCTTGTCCCTTGGGCACCAGGGCCTCCCAGGAAAAAGAATGGTGCTCCGATACAGAGGAGTAAAAAGACACTCCTCACTCGCCCCACCCGATCAAGTACAGTTCCGGCGAAAGTCAAAATAATTTTTCCTCATGGTTTTGAGCCCACTTCTTGTTTTTTTATCACTATAGCAGCGCTATGTTTTCATTCTCAAAAAAAACATATACCAAAGCTCTCAATATACAGCTATACTTCAAAGCCGATTTTCAACCAGTTACACATTTTATCATATAAGGCAGTCAGAGAAAAACTGACTCAATTCATCTATATTATTTTATCCATGAGACACATCCGGCCACGGTCATTTCTCAATCTCGTCACAGGAGGATTAATTATTGTATCCCTACCTCTTGTCATAGGTCTTTTCACAACAAGAAATCATCTCGACAAACTGGTTTCCCAAAGCGTCGGCTTAGTCGAACATTCGGTATCATCTACTCGCTATGCTCAGGAACTCTCAGAGTACATCAGAAATCAGGAACGAAATATCAGACTGTATGACATTGTCGGAGAGACAAGATACTTGAAAGAGGCATCAGTTTGGCATGAAAAAATTCAGATCCTGCTAGAGCACCTACACGCATTGTCAGTTGATCAAAACTTTCAAGATCTACTTCTACAATTTCAGGCCTATGAAGGAAGAATTTTAACGTCCCTGCGACTGGTCCACCAAGGTCCAAAAGCCCAAGAAAGAAATATTGCCAGAGCCATAACTCACTTTTCAGACCTGGATAAACGAGCCCTGGCAATTCGCTCAGCAATCAATGAATTTATGAACAATGAGCTCATCCGCCTGAAATCAACAAAAATCAAAGCCCAAAAAACGCTGCTCTGGCAAACACTCAGTTTTATACTTCTGACAATTTTCATGATCCTTATCCTGGCCTACATAATATCCCAACCCATCAAACAGATTAATCGGGGAATAGACCGTTTGGGGAAAGGAGATTTTTCCACTCCCATTCTCATCACCGGCCCTAAAGATCTGGAAGCTCTGGGACGAAAAATAAACTGGCTTAGAAGAAGATTATTTAATCTTGAACAGCAAAAAATGAAATTCATCGCCCACATATCCCATGATCTTAAAACCCCACTTGCCTCCATCATGGAAGGGTCCGGCCTTCTTCGAGAAGAACTTGTTGGATCATTAAATAAACAACAGTTAGCAGTCACTGACATTCTCACCAACAACAGTATTAAACTGCAAAAACTGATCGACAACATTCTTGATTTCAATATGAGTAAGGTAGGCGGAAAGCCCAAAAGTCATATATCGATCCAACTGAAACCGTTGATAGAACAAGTATCCTCGGAACAAACGACTCAAATGATGGCAAAAAACATCCGCCTTGATCTCCACCTGGAAGATGTTGCCATTTCTGGAGACCAAAAACAGCTGGAAACACTTTTAGACAACCTTTTTTCCAACGCAGTTAAATTCACACCTCCAAACGGTGTAATCTGTTGCAACCTTAAACGAGTGCAAAAGAATATTAAATGTATTATATCGAATACGGGTTCAACCATTCCACCTGAAGAAAGAAACCGGATTTTCAATCCTTTTTACCAAATCAATGACAGCGACTCACGGCATACTCAGGGAAGCGGACTTGGGCTTGCCATCGTCAAAGAATATATTGCTCAACATAAGGGGAGCATTTCTGTTCTTGATCGTAAATCAGGAACCCATTTCATGCTAACTTTTCCATTACTCCCAACCAAATGACCTGACGAGAGGTCTCGTAAAAATGAAACAAACAACGTTTTTTTTACTAGCTCTTTTTGTTCTTTCTTCCTGCCACCTGCAACCCCTTCCACAAAAACAACCAAATGACTGCATGATATCTGCTGCTGAGGTTCTTTCCTGCATTGCCTCTTCCGCAAATCTCACCGATAAAGAGGTCTCTGCCAAATTTGATTCAATTAAGAATATAAACACTGTAAAGGAAAACCCTGCCCCGACCAGTTTAAGTAAACTTCTCTGTTTGTCACTGCACGACAACGCACCCATTAACCAGCGCCAGCAAGGGGAAAAAATATTACAAAAAATTCTTCAAAAACCTGAATGTAACGATCAAACACTTTCAGGGCTATTACTCATCACACAAAGCAACATTGACTTATACACAAAGTACCTGAATACAAACTGGACATCCTATCTCAAGAATAAAAAAAGCTACAAAGAACAGGATACCTTCATTAAGCAACTCGAAAGTGAAGCCCTTTCTTACAAACGTCGAATTCAAGACCTTGAACAACAGGTACAAAAATTGAAAGAGATTGAGACTATGCTTGATACCAAAACAACTCCATAACGATCACACAACTTCTTCTTTATGAACAGACAAACCATACTCCTTGTCGATGACGAGCAGGATTTGCTCAGCCTGTGGACACTCCGTCTGGAAAGTGCAGGCTACAAGGTCGTCACCGCTGAAAGTGGCAAGGCTGCCATGGGCATATTCCCTGCTATTCTCCCACACTTGGTTATTACTGACCTGCGAATGGAAGATATGGACGGCATGGCACTATATGATTCTATAAGAAAAGTGAACAAAACCGTTCCGGTGATAATTATTACTGCCCATGGAACAATCACTGAAGCCGTTGATGCCACTCGTCAGGGAGTGTATTCTTTCCTTCCCAAGCCAATTGATGGCCGTAAACTGCTCAACGAAATTGCAAAAGCTCTTGCTGTTGCCACAGTACCGCTTCAAAATTCAGAAGAGAACACCTGGAGGCAGCATATTGTATCCCAAAGCACGATCATGGAAGAGCTGCTTGCAAAAGTACAATTAGTGGCCGACAACATGTCCAACGTCCTTATTCGTGGAGAAAGCGGAACAGGAAAAGAGCTGCTTGCCCTTGCAGTTCATAAAGCAGGCAATCGTTCAGAAAAAGATTTTGTTCCCGTGAACTGCAGTGCGATTCCGGAAGCACTTATGGAATCAGAACTATTTGGACATGCCCGTGGTTCCTTTACCGGCGCCCATAAAAGCCATCCAGGACTTTTTATGGCAGCCCACGGAGGCACCTTGTTTCTTGATGAAATTGGTGATATGCCTGCACACTTGCAGGTCAAACTCCTCCGAGTGCTTCAGGAACGAACAATTCGTCCGGTGGGAAGTACAAAAGATATTCCTGTTGATGTTCGCATTATATCGGCAACCCACCAGAACCTTGAAGACTCCATAAAAGAGAAGGGATTCAGGGAAGATCTCTATTACCGTTTAAATGTTGTGACACTCGAGCTGCCCCCTTTACGAGATCGCCGTGAAGATATCACATTACTGGTCAACCATTTCGTCTCACTACTCAACCAGCAAAACAACAAGAAGATCACCGGTTTTTCGCCGGATGCCATGAAAATTCTTTTGGAAGCAACCTGGCCCGGCAATATCAGACAACTGTTTAATGTTGTAGAGCAGGCCGCTGCCCTATCAACCACTCCACTCATTCCTTCTGACCTACTCCACCACACCTTAAAGGAAAACCCTGTTAAAATCCTCAGTTTTGATGAAGCAAGACACGAATTCGAGCAGAGCTACCTTGTCCGCTTACTTCAGACCACAAGCGGCAATGTTGCATGGGCTGCCAGAATTGCAAAACGAAACCGTACAGATTTTTACAAAATCCTTAACCGCCACAACATTATCCCATCTCTTTTTAAAAACTGATCTTATTATCCCCTATCCCCGACAAAAAGTTGTCTCCTTTTGCAGACAATCCGCTCAACACCCCCCCCGCCCCGCCACCAGATTCCGACAAGAAACGAGAAACATAAACTATATTTCCAGACACTTACAAAATGTCTCCATTATGCGACTAGGTAAATTTACCCATAAATTAAAATCAATAAAACTATACCAGAAGCTCATCTCAAAAAGACGCAAAGATCGTATAATACACCGATACTACAGTTCTTTTATCTTCCTAACAAAAGCATAACACTTTCAGAACAATTCTTGAACAAAACTGGGTCAAATATACCTTGTAAATACAACAACATATACCAGTCTCCCTTTTGCGACACATCCTGTGTCGACCAGTAAAAATGCTTTGCTTTCTGCTAAAAGCAGCGCAGCCAAGTTACTTCCTTCTCAAAATATCGCAAATAGTGACGTCTCCCTGAACAATACAGACAAGCTCTCTGGCATGTCGTATGCATGACAGTTGAAGAAAAGAAAAAATGCTTCCCTTGAAAAAAACTTCCCATTCAGTAGCAATTCATACAAACCACACGAAACAGATGCGACTATTACTCATCATCACAGCACTATTCATTACTCTTTCTGCAAATAATGCTTTTGGCATGGTTCCCACCCATTCAATCCATATTGAATGGAATTTTGAACACAATTCTCTTTCCGCAGACAAGGAACTCACTGCATATCGCCTGTATAAAAGCGGAACGAGGGTGTGTCAATTTGACTCACCTTATGATTATGAGGGGGATTGTGAATTTACCTCAAACAACGGTCTCTTTTATTTTTCTCTGACGGCTGTTTTTGAGGATGGAACAGAAACTCGCAAATCTGCAGCATTTCCATTTTATCTCGGTAGCAAAGAAACTCCCGCAAAGGTACAGGGATTACCCA
Organism: uncultured Desulfocapsa sp.; assembly: GCA_947311435.1. Lineage (GTDB taxonomy): Bacteria > Desulfobacterota > Desulfobulbia > Desulfobulbales > Desulfocapsaceae > Desulfocapsa. Next base: position 5,473 of record CAMZKT010000021.1, on the reverse strand, counting down.
CTGTTCTTGGATTATTACTGCTTAATGATAAAAACAAGCGATAAGAAATGGCGTGGTAACATGCTCCATTTTCTTCATTCCTGCATAGACTGTTTGATTCTCCCAATTAAAATACAACCAAAACAAAGCTACACATTACTTATCAGTCTTGCCATTAATGATTGCAGGTAAAAAAAGGTTCCAATTGAATTTTTCCCCGGTGTCACCTGTTTTTATTGCTGCACCAGGAACATTTTCATAGGCCCAGTCAATGATGGTGCCAATGGATGCGTCTCCATTTGCTTTGTACTGAATCCAACCATAGTGGTTTTTATTGTTCACTTCAAATCTTACCCCCAAAAAGCCTGTACTATTTAAAAAATTCCCGGATTCTCCTCCCTCTACTGCTAAAGGAGAGATACTTCCTGTGGCAATAGCAACATTGTTATCGTGTACTGTTTCTCCACTCACCAACTTAGAAGGGACATTCATTTGACCTACAAAAGATGGGCTGCCTGCCGCCCCCCAGAAAAACTGATAATTGGTATTTACGCCTTGTGAATGAAAAAATGAGAACTCATCTATCCCATCATCATCCATATCAAGAAATACGCTACCTGTATTTTCAATACTAAAGTTTTGCACTCCACTGTACACAATAGCAGCCTCTGCAGGAGGAGGAATAAGAAAAAAACCGGCACCAGTGACTGCACTGGCAGCAAAGAGGAGTCCACCGGAGGTCATTCCCTTACTTCCCACTTTTACATAAAGCCCCATCCGTTCATCTAATGTCTGTTTTGTCATGGCTAACCTGCCCTTTTATTTTATAAGATCATATTCCACTATAAAACACTTCTCACCTGAACATACACATTATTTCTCCTTTATAGACAGGACATACTTTCCATCAAATCCCCGTTTTCCTTTGCCTATAAAGTGTTTCATCCACCACCGCTTCCATCGCAGAGGGATCAAGTAAGTGGCCTAAAAATTGATTAATAGTACCTGCCACAGTTGACGCCTTCAGAATACAGTCCTGATGACAAACATATAAAACTGGTATTTTTCGTATGGACAAAAGAGATTTCATGGTTTCCACCTGTCTCAGGAAGTCATTTTTGATTAGTTTTTCAGGTATTCGCTTTCTTGTCTGTCCAAGGTTCTCAAGCATTTTCTCTTGAGAGCGCAGAATTTCATCCAGATCACGTTCCATGAATAGAACCCGATACTGTATTTTTTCGCTCTCCGGTAAAAAAGGCAATAACTGAGCAATAATTTTCACAGCTTTTCCACCATGTCCCAGTAACCAACCATTTTCTTTTACCAATCTCTTAACCCTTTCATATTCAAAATACCCTTTTGAATTGTCAGCATTTTTCTGCCTGTGCCCATCACTTAAAACAGGCATCCCTCCTGCCTCCAGCATCTGCATAAGCATAGAGGTTCCAGACCGCGGAAGACCAGAAACAATAACGATAGTTGAGTTAATAGTACTTTTATTGGGAGGAGCGTTCTCTGTTGTAAGAGGGAAACAATTGCCAGTTTTCGTATGAACTGTCACCGGCACCGGTTTCATTTCCTGCAGCGTCCCCTTTCTCAGTTCCCGTATCCGTTGAACAGCCTTGTGAGCCAGTTTTTTATAGTAAACGGCCCTTTCCTCCATATGCAACCGTTTTTTGTAAATATATGCCAGACGATGACAAGCTTCCGGTATATTCGGATTCTGCTCCAAAGCAACTTCCAACGCCGTTACTGCATCACCCAACCTTCCAAGACGATGAAGAGCACACCCTAGATAAAAATGTGCTAAAGGGAAATGATATCGCAGGGCTATTGCATCCAATGCCTTGTGGGCTGCATCTTTGTTTTGACGTGATGCCAGATACACTCTGCAAAGCCCAAGCATTGCATCACAATTTTCCGTATCTATGGAGAGTGCTTTGTTATAAGACTGTTGGGCCTTATTTCTAAGTTTAAGTGTTTCAAATACAGCACCCTTCTGGATAAAGAGTGCGGCAGATAGCATTCCCTCCTTTTCAGCTTTTTCAAAAGAATCCAAGGCATCTTCACATTTTCCCTCGGCGTGTAAAGCCACACCGAGTAAGTATGCAATGCCATGCTGATTTCTTGAGGACGATTCAAGAAGAGTACGTATTTGGGGCTGTAATTCCTCTAGCTTTTTCTTTTTTATATCAGACTGCTCAATCTCTTTTCGTAGTCTTTCAAGCTCCTTTTCCGCCTCTTCTGCTTTGCGCTGTTTTTTCTCAAAAAGGACACTTAATAACTTTCTTGCTCTGGTGGCTTTTCCCACTGACTGATAACAATGGGCAAGCTCGACACCAAAACGGAATTCATCCGGCCATTGTTCCAGCAAAGTCGTTAATACAGGAAGTGCCTCCCCATGCAGCCCAGCATCAATGTACGACCGTGCAAGATTATACTCCAATTCCCGCTCTGCATTTGCCGCCGCCTTCAGCAAATCAGGATCTGGCCTATCAATATATCCAAGCTCCACCAAGCGCGTAACAGCCTCAGTGTCTCCCAAGGAATTGGCATACAAAGATGGCGAATGACTGCCATCTTCTCCTGGAATTTCATCCCAACTGGGGATGAAATCACATCCTGAAAGTTCGGTAAACGCATTAACCAGTACCCTTCCATCCATATCACTCCCAACCGGAAGATCGAAAATTGATAAAATCGTGGGACAGATATCCAGCAAAGAACTCCCAAACACTAATTCGTCCTTTTTTATATCAGGCCCACTTAGAACTACAATTCCATATGGCCTGTGATGAGAAGCTGGGCCAGTCGGTTCTCCTGGTATCTGAGCAGGTCTGAGCTTATCAGAATGGAAGCCATGATCGGAAACAAGAATAACAGTTGTATCTTTATCAGTTTCCGTCAGCAGGGAGCCAAGCAGTAAATCGTGGTACTCATAGCCACTGATAACTACCTGTTTGTACAGTTGATAATCATCTTCACCAACCCATGAAAGCCGTGGAGGATAATAGTTCATAAAGCCATGGCAAAAATGATCTATGGCATCAAAATAGACTGCCGTAAAATCCCATTTTTCATGGTGCATAAGAGCAGTTGCGGCTCGATTAATAGTCTCTGTGTCTGCTATTATTTTGGCAATGCCCTCAATACGATGATCCTTGTCCTGATCAATCTGCACAAGATCTGGAACAAACAGTTGAATAAGGCCTTGATCAAGCTCCTGGGGATGAACACGAAGCTTCCTTAAATTATCAATAAGCCGAGGTGGATGGATCGTTCCGTCCTGTACAGGCCAGGATGTCCCATAAGGACCAGTTGCATGCTGATATTGATTGGAAACCATAACACCATTAATTGGTTCTGCAGGATGCGAGGGCCACCAGCCAACCACTAGTGACCGATAATTGTTCTGATTGAGAATATTCCAAATGGCTTTGGTTTTTCTAGACAGATTTGTAACGGCTCTCACGCCTTTTCCTCCAAAACCAGGTTCAGAAAATCCTAGAATCCCGTGCTTATACGGACGTTTCCCAGTAGCAACGGAAGTCCACAACATGGGAGACAGTTCCGGCTTCAGTGAAGCAAGATTGCCCATAACTCCATTGGAAATAAGCTTCTGCAGGTTTGGCATTTTACCGCTATCAAGCAATGGATGAATAACTTTCCAATCTGCTGCATCCCATCCTATGAGAAGAAGTTTTCTATTTTTCATTTAAAAGCTCTCCAGTAGAAAAGACACAGTATCAATGTACAGCTACTCTAAGGAGTAGTATTGCAAAAGGTCTCACCTTTCAATTACAGCTTGGAATCAGTAAATTCCCGAACCAATTCCAATTTACCACATCTCACAATGGGCGGGATACTGAAAAAAAGTTTTTCCAGTATCCCAGTCTCTGTTTCACACATCCACATTGAGCCAATTCCCTTGCCACAACTAACAGTTAGCTGATAAACAATGTTCCAACCATATCCCCCCCCCTGCAAAACAGGTATTTTTACCCATATGTTTTTAACAAAGAAAACGTACAATAAAGAATAGGGTAGGAATATTTCAATAAACTGTCGCAACAGAGAACTCAATCCTTAATAAGCGTCAAAACTCGATTCTTCAGAGTCAACACATTTCACCCACAAGGAGACACCTCATGGAAACTAAAACCCGCTTAGGAGAATTACTAGTTCGACAAAATAAAGTCAGCCAAGAAGCTATAAACGATGCCCTGCGTATTCAGGTCGGTGGTAATCGCCGTTTAGGGAATATCCTCCTCCAAATGGGAGTACTTTCTGACGACCAATTGGCAAGCACACTCTCACAACAGTTGGGCATTCAACTCACAGACCTCAATGAGGCTTTCTCAGAGGATGCAAAACAAATACTCCCCCGCTATCTCTGCACAAAATATGGCGCCCTTCCATTGTCACTGGAAAACAACAATATCCTCGTAACCGCCATGGCAGATCCTTCAGACCAAGAAGCAATAAAAGACATAGAACATTTTACAGGAAAAGGTGTTGAGCCCTGCCTGGCGAAGCAATCAGAGATAAATAAAGCCATCGCTCAAAAGGTTCCCTATTCCATTAAAGACATTTTCAACCCCCAGGTTAACACTAAACTAACACGTGTCATAGCCACGGCAGCCCTTGTACTAGTCGTAATTTTTGGTATAGCAACTTATAACTACATACAATCATCAAGATATGGTACCGTATCACAACTGTCAAATTCAACCCTCTACGAACACCTTGACCTCATGGTTGCTTTTGAAAAATCTGGAAGAATCTCTCTCCTTGGGCACAGTGCTTTTTCCGATGGATATTATTCGGTTGCCTTTGAAAATATACACACTTTAAGGGCATTTGTTCTAAGCCGCAGAAATGACTTTTCTGTAAAACAGTCAAAGTGGCTGGAGTGGGTTTTAGACAAAGAAAGATCGCATGACGCAATATATTCCAGCATTGTAAATTCAGACTAAAAAAAGAGAGTACTCCCTTTTCCTGAAAGACGGAATAGAATGTAACTGCATAACCAAAACGAAACCCGCTTAAGTTACTGGTGTGTGCAAACGGGATAATTCCACTGCACACCCAACACACAATTTCTATTCGTCCACATCTTTAATAATGAAATAACAAGCAATAACAGACAAACATATTCACGCAAACGCCTAAATAGAGGCACCACAACCAAACGACCTCTGTCAGTTTTGGCACACTTGTTGCGTACACATCGGAGTGTTTACTAGAACTTTTCCCTAACTTTTGACAGAGACTGCTATGAAAAAACTTATCCTCTTCCTGGCCGCTTTTGGGTTCCTCACTCCTGGATACTCCATTGCTGCAATTCAGAATATCAGTGTGACCTATGACTTCCAGCCAACAGATGGCAAAACACCTTCCAGTTATTATTTGTATAAGGATGGGATAAAAGTCTGCGCCGATACCACCCCTACAGATGGACTTGTGGGAAACTGCACCTTCGAGTCTGACAACG
>CAMZKT010000020.1 GCA_947311435.1 uncultured Desulfocapsa sp. | reverse complement strand
GAGGGGGGGCAAATAGCATGAATCAGAAAGAGTGATTTTTTATCTTAAAAATATCTTATACTATAAGGAAATGATACTGGAAGGGGAAGCAAAAAGAAGTACACTCTTCATTTGTAACTGATTACGGTAGACTGTGACATTCTCCTAGTCTGTGTGGATGGGTGCTTATCTTTTTAAATAATCCTCCCGGCCCTGGTTTCTAAGAAAGGTTGCGAAGTTTTTCTTTATTTTAGGAAGGGTCCATAAGTTTGTAACCACGTTTTTTCTGGTCAATTTCGCAAGTGTCGATGGGTTGAAGTATGCTTCTGCATTGGCAATGTTTAATACAAATGGTGGTTTGCATTCTGAAGCGAGGATATAGCTCATAATCAAGGCGCCGGTCCGATGGTTGCCTTCAAAGAAAAGTTGTGGTTGGCTCAGGTGTAGAATATATACTCCTGCTGCACGTTTCCATGCTGATTTCTTTTTGTTCTCATTATACCAGTTTTTCAAATGACCAATGTTACATTCATCCTGCTCATAAAATCTATCCGTTGTAGCAGTGATATGTTTGATGTGCTCCTTGCGTACTTGTGGGTCATCACCACAGAGAACGAGATGATTCAGCTCCAGTATATGATGTAAGCCGCCTTGACTCAACAGTTTTACTTTTTTGTCAAGCAGTGTGTTGAGATAGCGATACCCAAGGAGCATGTTGTTGATGATGATATCATTGAATGGATCTCTACGAACATTCAATTTACGATTGATACTGTCAAAATCTTTTTGAACGTTCAGTAGTGAACGTTCTACCTTTTTTATTCTCAGTCTACATTCGTAAGCCATTATTCTCTTCAAGGATAAAAAAACGCCTCTGTTGATATCACAGAGGCGGAAAGGAAGTGATGCCCGGTGTTTGTAGCCAGGGCAGGAAATTAGATTGCTTTTATAGCTTTGAGTGCTGACTTCGCGACTGCAGGAGGTAGAGGTGCGTATCCAAGATCGGAACTAAATTTTTGTCCTTCTAACAGTCCCCAACGAACAAACCCTCGAAGTTTTTCCCACTTTTCCTTGTTGTCGTATTGTTTATAGAGCAAGAGCCAGCTGTATGTGACAATTGGATAGGATGTGTCTCCGTCGGGATCCGGCAGGAACAGGCGGAGGTTTGATGGCATCTGGGCGTATGTATTTGCGAGTGTTTCAGTGGGGCTTGATTCATTTGGTTCAATAAAATTTCCGGCCTTGTTCTCAAGAATTGCCATATCCAGCCCAGCTCTTTTGGCGAAACCATACTCAACATAGCCGATACTCCCCCAGGAATGTTTTATCTTGGTACTTACACCACTATTCCCGCTTCCAAACATGGCGTTTCCTGGAAAATCAAGTTCTTTACCAGTGCCAGGCCCTTGCTCTCGCCATAATTTACTGATGCTACTCAAATGGTTGCTAAAGGCCCAGGTTGTTCCAGAAGAATCACTGCGCACCACTGTTACGACACTCAGACTGGGAAGTTGGAGGTTCGGATTTTCTTTTTTGATGCGAGGATCATCCCAGAACCGTATTTTGCCAAGAAAGATATCGACATAAAGTTCACGGCTCAGGCGAAGCCTTCCACCAAGATCCGGAATGTTGTAAGCGAGAACAATGGATCCCGCAGTTGCCGGAATAAGCTGGACTCCTTTGCTGACTTTGGAAACCTGTTCATCGTTCATAGCAGAGTCGCTCGCGCCAAAATCTACTTGTTCAGAAATGAACAGTTTTGTACCTGCTCCACTACCAATGGCATCATAGCTTATCGCTACATCTTTATGGTTTTTCTGGTATTCCACTATCCATTTTTGGTACAATGGAGCAGGAAAAGTGGCTCCTGCTCCATGCAGGAGTACGACTTTGTTCTCTGTTGCAGGTTGTTGTTCATTGTCCTTATCTTCACTGCAGCCGCAAAGAAAAGTAAGGAATTGTAATGCAAGAAAAGAGATGATAAGAAAGCGGTTTAATATCATGGGGCCCCCCTGGGTAGCAATTTAACTGAATTCACCGCTGAGATATTCTCTGGTCAGTTGTTCCTTGGGATTCTCGAAGAGTTTACCTGTGTCGTTCATTTCGACAAGGTACCCGGTTCGTCCACCCTTTGAGATATCTACAGAGAAAAAGGCTGTCTTATCGGCAACACGTTGAGCCTGTTGCATATTATGGGTTACGATGACAACAGTGTATTCTGATTTAAGGCCTATCATTAACTCCTCCACCTGCCGAGTGGCTATGGGGTCAAGGGCAGAACAGGGTTCATCCATGAGGAGAACCGGGGGTTTTGTGGCTATGGCTCTTGCGATGCAGAGCCTCTGCTGTTGCCCCCCTGAAAGAGACATCCCGTTGTTTTGTAACTTGTCTTTTACCTCTTTCCATAATGCGGCACCGCGTAGAGCCTCTTCAACTCGTGCATCATAGTTACCTTTGTACCGGTTGAGGCGCAGGCCAAAAGCAACATTTTCATAAATAGACATGGAAAAAGGGTTGGGCTGTTGAAAAACCATTCCTATATTTCGGCGAACAGAGACGGGATCCACCGTTGCTCCATATAAATCCTGTCCTTCGAAGTGAATATTTCCTTCAAAACGAAAAATTCTCACAAGATCGTTCATTCGGTTGATGCTTTTAAGGACTGTGCTTTTTCCGCAACCGGATGGCCCGATAAAACCGGTGATTTTGTTTTTGTATATTGGAACCTTGCTGTCACGTACAGCAAGGAAGTCACCATAAAAGATTTTGTCTACCTTACAATCTATGACCACATCATCTGTGGTCGTTGTCGTTTGTGCAGAAGTCATTGGTTGTTACTCCTAGGAAGTAAAAGTTTATTTCTTTTTCTGAAAAAGCATTCGACTTAGGATATTTATGATAAATACCATGGTCACCAGTACCAGAGATGCCGCCCACGCCAGTTCTATCTGGTTTTCAAAGGGCATTCCTGAAAAATTGTAAATAAGTACAGCCAGGGATGCAGTCGGTTCCATGATATCACCGGCCCCGCCTTGGAAGATCCAGTAATCGCTGAATAGTGCTGTGAATAATAGAGGAGCTGTCTCACCGGATGCACGCGCAATTGCAAGCATCACCCCCGTAATCATGCCAGGCATGGCCACTGGAAGTATAACCTTCCACATCACCTGAGTCTTGGTACACCCCATACCTACTGCTGCCTCCCGCATTATCGAAGGAACCATTTTGATGGATTCTTCAGCAGTCAGCATTACTGTGGGGATCATCAAAATGGAAAGAGCGATACCCCCGGCAATGGCTGAATAAGTCCCTGTAACCATAACCACTGCGGCATAGGCTAAAACACCGGCAAGAATTGATGGAATACCTGTCATGGTTTTTGCGCAGAATCTGGCAATTTCTGCAAGTTTGCTGTTTTCACCAAATTCGGCAAGGTAAATTGCAGCCATAATCCCAAATGGAACGGCAATAAGAGCAGCAATCCCCACCATGAACAGAGTACCCACGATGGCATTACCAAATCCCCCGCCAGTATCAAATGCAGTAGGTGGCAGGGCGTAAAACAGCTCAAACGAAAGCCTTTTTCCTCCTCGAACGATCAACATAAAAAGTACAGAAAAAAGGGGGATGCAGGCCAAAATCGCACAACTAACGGTAATGGTGCTCAAAATAATACTTTTCAGAGCTCTGCCTTCAGTGAAACTTTTGTCAAAGTTAGGTGTGTTTCTCATTTTTTCCCTCCAGATCGTTCGCTGTAGCTGATAATAATCTCGCCAACAATGTTGACAGCCAGTGTGATAAACAGCAACACCACAGCAGCGAACATGAGAACTTGAGTTTCGTATTCACTGGCCTCAGGGAAGTTTAGAGCTAGAAGGGCTGCAAGGGTGTCGGCTGGTGAGAAAAGTGATAGGCTTAATTGATTGGAGTTACCTACCAGCATGGCTAGTGCCATGGTTTCTCCCAGTGCTCGTCCGAATCCAAGAACAAGCCCGCCGAATATTCCTCTGGAAGCAGTGGGCAGCAGAACTTTCAGGATCGCTTCCCAGCGTGTTGTTCCCATGCCATAGGCAGCTTCTTTGATTTTACTTGGAATGGCCGACAGTGCATCCTGAGAAATCGCTGCGACTGTAGGAAGGATCATAATGGACAATACCAGAGCAGCAGGGAACATACCTGGACCGCTTAAACTGGTACTGAAGAACGGAACCCAACCAAGAGTTGCATGAAGCCAGTTGGCAACGGGACGAATCAAAGGAATAAGTACAAAGATTCCCCAAAGTCCGTAAACAACACTGGGAATTGCTGCCAGCAACTCTATGATGGATTTTAGAACGATTTGTATTTTATGGGGAAGAAAATCCTGGGTAAGGAAAACCGCTATGGCAACACCAAAAAATCCTCCCAGAAAAAGGGCGAGAAGAGAACTGTAAAATGTTCCCCATATCTGGGGGAGGATACCAAATTCACCTTGATTTGGATTCCAGGTGGTTCCCGTAAGAAAGCCAAAGCCTATCTCTTTTATGGCTGGTAATGCTGTGCCGCCTATCTCCCAAACTATATAAACTATCAGTAACAGGGTCAACCAGGCAAAACTAGTGGTGAGTGATCTGAAAATACGATCAAGAAGTATATCCCTCGGTGTCGGTGGTACAGCAATTTGATCATTGTTCTGCTGTTGCTGATTTGACAGTGATGAAGACATGTTTTGTTACTCCATGTTCAATGTAAAAACAAAAGGCTGGCTTGAAAACCTATCTTTCCGTTTCAATGGATCATTGTGAGAAGGAATCTTTCCCCGGATTTGTCATTATATGTCTGAGGTCAATTTCTTTGCACTCTGCGATTTGAAGCGATAACACTCATTGTTCAAGGCAGCCTAAAGTAAAGATCTCAAATGAAGAACGGGTGTACCTGAGGAGGCAGGTGTTGTTACCTGCAATATTCAAGGACACCCGTTTGCTTACTATACAACTACAGCCAATTCTTTATTGGATGTTTTGCGATGCCTTCCTTACAGCTTCAACAACATTTGCTGGTAATGGAATATAACCCAGCTTGTCTGCCATTTTCTGGCCATCGGTCAAACAAAATTCAACCATGTCTCTCAAGAGGGCAGCAACTTTTGGGTCTTCATATTTTTTATAAAAACACATCCAGGTAAAGGTAACGATGGGATAAGAGTCGTCTCCTTCAGGATTGGGTAACCAGACACGCATGTCTTCTGGAAGAGTTGCATTTGCAAGGGCAGCCATACCTGCCTCCAAGCTGGGTTTGATGAATTTGCCGGCTTTATTCTCAAGAAGGGCCATGTGAACCTTTGCCATTTTGGCATAACCGTATTCGATGTATCCAATGGAGCCTGGTGTTTGTCTGATTGTGGCTGTGATCCCATCGTTTTTAGGAGAGGCGATCATTTTGTCGTTGGAAGGCCAGTTAACGGTTTTGCCAATCCCAGGACCACTCTTCCAGTCGCTGCTGATTGCACTTAAGTGAGTGGTGAATACATATGTTGTTCCGCTGCTGTCTGCACGTCTTACAACAGTGATAGGCATGTCTGGCAATGAAACGCCGGGGTTTGCGGCTGCAATTGCAGGATCATTCCAACGCTTGATCTTTCCGAGAAAGATGTCAGGATACACGCTGCTGGGTAGTTTCAATTCAGGGATGTCTTTTAAATTATACGCAAGGACGATTTCTCCGGCGATCATGGGAAGCAACTGTACGCCTTCTTTTACCTGAGCGATCTCCTTATCTTTCATGGCGGCATCACTGGCGGCAAAATCAACAGCATGATTGATGAAATCACGAATTCCAGCACCACTGCCTTTTGCTTGATAGTCTATGATGATTCCCTTGTGGGCACGACTGTAAGTCTTGAACCAGGTGGAGTAAATAGGAAAGGGAAAACTTGCCCCCGAACCGGTTACTCTTATTTTGTTTCCTGCCAGAGCGGCACCATCAGTTAAAAATGTCAGAGCAAGTGCTATGACAGCCAGTTTTACAAATCGATTAATTCTCATAATATTCTCCTGTGTAGTATTTCTTTCTTGTGAAAGGACGATTTCGGACTAAACAGGATAAAGATTAGGGTTGTGTTCGTGGAAAATTAGAGAATGGTTAGAAGATGCAAAAACAGGAAGGATGGCAGCGTTTTCTTTTTGCCGTCTGCCCTTGCAAAACATATTTGAAATTGTGTGTTAAAATCACAATGAATCAGGAGAAATGAATTCTCATATCAATTATGTTTAATCTTTGAAGAATTATCCAATATACAGTATAAAGGCCAAATGCTGAAAGGGGAAAAGGAAAGCATTACCCAGTTCATTTTCAACTGCCTGGTGTCGGTTTCTTTACAATACTCAGGCGGATATCAGAATACCTCTACGGGAGAAGCATTGTTATGAAACTAGGTCTAAATGGTATGGGGAGAATCGGTAAACTTTCGCTCTGGCACCACGTCTCAAGAAAACATTTTTCAGAACTTGTGATTAATGTTGGCCGTGAGATCGGGCAGGGCTTGAATGATCTTGCAGCATCGGTTGAGCGAGATTCATCATACGGGCGACTCGGGACCTATCTTTATGGGCACAGAGGTGGAAGAGTCATTGAAGAGTTGAACGAAGAAGCGGGAACCATGGTGGTGAATGGTGTCCCTGTAAAATTTCTTTGCCATGCGCGAAATCCAAAGGATATTGCCTGGCAGGAAAACAATGTGAAGCTTGTGGTGGATACCACTGGTGCCTTTACTGATCCCACTGCGGATGCCGAGGCTGGTTGGGGAGCCTTGAGGGGCCATTTGCAGGCAGGTGCAGAGAAGGTAATGTTGTCTGCTCCATTTAAGATTAAGGCCAAAGGCATTGATATGCCAAGTGATGCTGTAACTGCTGTTATGGGGATCAACGATGAAGACTACGATCCTTCAGTACACGCGCTTATCTCAGCGGCATCCTGTACTACAACCTGTCTTTCCTATATGATTAAACCGTTGATGGAGTCCATTGGCGCAGAGAATTTTTTGAGTGCATCCATGGTGACGGTTCATTCGGCCACTGGCAGCCAGAAGGTTCTTGATACCCTGCCGAAATCCGGTGCTACTGATCTGAGGAAAAACAGATCCATCCTCAATAATATTATTCTTACCACCACTGGTGCTGCTAAGGCTCTTGCTCTGGTTATTCCGGAGATGCAGTCCATTGGGTTTATCGCAGAATCTGTCAGGATACCCACAGCCACCGGGTCTCTTATTGTGCTTGTCTTGAATATCCAGGATGATCTTGACAGCCCTATAAAACGGAATCGCATTAATTCAATATATCGTGAATATGCAGAAAACAGTAAGTACCTCGAATACACAGAAGATCAAAATGTTTCTTCAGATATTGTCGGGGTTCCTGAGGCCTCGGCGGTGATTGAAGGAACAGAAACTCATACACGGACTGCTACAATACCTGTTAACCTTGAGAAATTGAAGAGTTGCCCCATTGACGGCGGGCAAGCTCATACTCTCCATGTGCCCATAACTCAGGCTGTCGTTTATGCCTGGTATGATAATGAGTTGGGTAGTTACACAAATACTTTGGGGGATTTGACTGTATCGGTTGCCGACAAAATGTTATAAAAATACTCATCAGGCCGATGTGTGTAGGGGATGTCTCCGCTGTCGCCAGCATTGAAGCTGTTTCTGTATCTTCATGGACGGCTGAACAGGTAGCTTCTGAATTGCTGCGGCCAATGGGGCTTGCTCTCGTCGCTGTCGCAGTAAATGGGCAGGTAGCGGCCTGGTGTTGTGCTTTTCAGACAGAAAGTGATGCTGAGCTCCTAAAAATGACGGTTTCCCCCAAGATGCGAAGAAGGGGACTGGCGTCGGCTCTGATGGACGCGCTGTGTTTGATATTTACAGAAAGGAACGTGGAACAGATATTTCTTGAAGTCCGTTCGCGGAACTGTCCAGCGCTTAAATTGTATGAACAGCATAGCTTCAAGGAAGTCGGGAAGCGGAAAAAATATTATAAGGAGCCGGCGGACGATGCTTTAATATATGTTCGTCTGCTGAAAAACAACGAAAACGAGTAAAAGGAAGATTGCATGAATACGATTCGTGATCTTGATCTACAAGGAAAACGTGTGCTGGTAAGGGTGGATTTTAATGTGCCCATGGATGCAGAGAAAAATATTTCCGATGATATTCGTATCCGTATGGCCCTGCCCACCATTAATTACATATTAGAACAGGGCGCAAAGCTCATTCTCTGTTCCCATATGGGTCGCCCAAAGGGCGAACGGCTTATGGAGTTCAGTCTGGGGCCGGTCGCTGCTCATCTTGCGACTATTCTCAAACGTGATGTGCAGCTTGCGCCAGATTGCATTGGAGAAGAAAGTGAGGCGCTTGTCGAAGCTATGCAGGCAGGTGATGTGGTGATGCTTGAAAATCTACGCTTCCATCAAGAAGAAACTGAAAACAATGGCACCTTCGCAGAACAGATCGCCCGCATGGCAGATGTGTATGTGAATGATGCCTTTGCAGTGTCTCATCGTGCCCATGCTTCTGTGGTTGGGGTGCCGGCCTGTGTTGCTGAAAAGGCTGCCGGGAAACTGTTGCAGACAGAAATGGATTTTTTCCATAAGGTCATGGACGCTCCGGTTCGGCCACTGGTCGCCCTTGTGGGAGGAGCGAAAGTCTCTTCAAAACTTGGTGCATTGAAAAATATGCTGGAAAAGGTGGATGTTATGATTATTGGTGGTGCCATGGCCAATACCTTTCTTAAAAGCCAGGGGGTGGATATGGGTGCCTCCAAGATAGAAGACGATCTTCTTGACAGTGCCCTTGAATTTGTAAAAGAGGCGAAAGGAAAAGGGGTGAAGCTATACCTTCCAGTTGATTTTGTGGTAGCCGACAGGTTTGCAGGTGATGCTGTGGTGAAAAATGTGACGTACCGTGATGTTCCCGAGGGGTGGATGGCTCTTGACATTGGCCCGGCAAGCACTATTTTTTTCCAGGAAGCCATGGCAGATGCCAGAACAATAGTCTGGAATGGCCCCATGGGAGCCTTTGAAATGGATGCCTTTGCACGGGGGACCATGGCGATGTGTCAGGCCGTTGCGTCCTCCCATGCTTTGTCGATTACCGGCGGTGGGGATTCCAATGCTGCGGTGAAGAAATCAGGGGAGGCAGCCAATATTTCATATATGTCCACAGGTGGAGGAGCGTTCTTGACACTCATGGAAGGGAAAACCTTACCTGGCGTTGAAATCCTTAAGGAATGATAGCATCGTATGTGGGGATTTTATTTAACCATCAGGGTAATAGTTTTTGGGCTGGCACCGCGTAATGGTGATCCCCAGGCCCGGCGTGACCGCGAAAAGATGCGGTGCCCTGTGAGCAGTTATTCAAACTCTTGATATGGAGATGGAATGAAGCGTAGACCATTACTTGCCGGAAACTGGAAGATGCACACAACAGTGGCTGAGGCGCATGCACTGGCTGTCGAAATAGGGAAATGCTCGGAGGGACTTGATGACCGTGATGTTATACTTGCCCCCCCCTTTACGTCGATTCACGAGGTCGCGAGCGTCTTAAAGGACAGTTGTGTGGAGGTCGTCGCGCAAAATGTTTGCTGGGAAGAGCAGGGTGCCTTTACAGGAGAAATTTCTCCGCTCATGTTAAAGGAAGCCGGGGTAACATCTGTTATTATTGGTCACTCTGAAAGGCGGCAGATCTTTTCTGAGGACCATGAACTTATCAATAAACGTATGCTTGGTGCCTTGAAGTACGACCTGAAACCAATTTTTTGTATCGGTGAAACCCTGGCAGAAAGAGAGGGGAGTAAAACCTTTACAGTTCTGGAAGAACAACTTAAAGGAGGACTCGCGGGATTAAGCCTTCGGGATATGCAGAAAACTGTTATTGCCTACGAACCTGTCTGGGCAATCGGTACCGGAAAAACAGCGACTAAGGAGCAGGCTCAGGAGGCTCATGCCTTTATTCGTAAACTTTTATCAGAAATGTATGAAAAAGATATTGCCGACACCATTAGAATATTGTATGGTGGCTCGGTTAAACCTGATAACGTAGACGAACTCATGGCGCAATCCGATATTGACGGAGCGCTGGTCGGCGGCGCAGCTTTGGATGCTGAGTCGTTTTGCAGAATTATAAATTTTATTTGAGACCCTACAGTACAAGAAAATGACAACCATTTTAACAGTTGCTCATATCTCAGTTAGCCTCTTTTTGATTATCATTGTCCTGCTCCAACATGGGAAGGGTGCTGATGCTGGAGCGGCTTTTGGCGGCGGGGGCTCAAGTCAGTCGCTCTTTGGTTCTGAAGGACCTGTGCCTTTGTTGAACAAAATTACAACTGCATCGGCCATCATTTTTATGATTACCTCTGTAAGTCTTGCGTATATATCGTCAACTTCCAGTACCGGCTCCATGATGAATGATGTACCACAGGAGAATATGATAGAGAAAACAAGTGAAGCCTCATCAGAGCAAGTGGCTCCGATACCTGCGGTAACACCAGAAGCAATGAGTGAGCAATCGGAGGCTCCAAAAGCTCAGGAATAAAAAATAGTTATAGAATTGTGTGCCGAAGTGGTGGAACTGGTAGACACGCTGTCTTGAGGGGGCAGTGGCCCACGGTCGTGCGAG
>CAMZKT010000019.1 GCA_947311435.1 uncultured Desulfocapsa sp. | reverse complement strand
TCGATCTGATCGAACAAAACCGCTAGCGTAGTTGCGCTACGCTGAGGATTTTGTGATTGAAGATCGAACAAAGATGACCTGAAGATGAGATGCAAGATGTTCAAGTTATTTCCGGACGGCTCCTTAAAATAGATTTCTAAATCCATTATAATTATGCCCTTTATTCCTCTTTAGTTAGCCCAAGTTTCACTGCATCAAGAACACCATTTATAAAGGCAGGAGACTCACCAGAACAAAAACGTTTTGCGATTTCAACTGCCTCGTTTATCGCAACTTCAGGCGGTAAATTCTCTGTATGGGTCATTTCATATACTGCTATTCGAAGAATATTCCTATCGACAACAGCAATCCGTTCAAGACGCCAATTGCTGGCATATTTGCTTATTTCAGAGTCGATAGAAAAACGCACTGCATAGATTCCAGTCAGAAGCTCAACAGCATATGGGCGAGCCTTTTTTTGAACATCATATAAAGAGCAGAAGTCAGCAAAGCGCTGCGAAGGATTGAGGTCACCCCCTTCCTCGAATCCTCTAAAATCATCTTGAAAAAGAAACTGTAAAACAGCTTCTCGTGAATTTCTTCGTATGCCCATGAGATATTTACTGAAATTTAGTTAACAAATCGGCCATTTCGATCGCAGCCACTGCCACTTCAGAACCTTTATTTCCGGCCTTGGTTCCAGAACGTTCGATAGCTTGCTCAATGGTTTCCGTGGTGAGTACTCCAAAAATGACGGGAACCTCAGTCTCAAGTCCTACCTGAGCAGACCCTTTGGAGACCTCGTTTACAACAACATCAAAATGGGGAGTAGCTCCACGAATAACGACACCCAAACATATTATCGCATCATATTTCTGTGAAGTAGCCATTTTTTTGGCTATCAGAGGAATTTCAAAAGCACCGGGAACTCGAACCACATCGATGTCAGTATCCGATGCCCCGGAGCGAAGGAGACTGTCAAGTGCGCCTTCGAGAAGTTTTTCACATATAAATGAATTAAATCGGGCTACAATTATCCCGAATTTCTTTCCATCTGCCTTTAGGTTCCCTTCTATGTAGTTTGCCATATGTTTACCAGCCCCTCATTTTCAGGCCTCGACCTGAAATTTTCTTTACCTTGAGTATCCAACAATACGAGAGCGAATCAATCATTATCCACTTCGATCAAATGCCCCATTCGATCACGTTTACACATAAGATACTTTTTGTTTTCATCACAAGCCCCTACTTCAATCGAAACGCGATCCACAACCTCAATACCATACCCTTCAAGCCCGACAATTTTCTTCGGGTTGTTAGTCAGAAGGCTCATTCTTTTTACCCCAAGGTCACGTAAAATCTGAGCTCCTATTCCATAATCACGCAGATCTGCCTTAAATCCAAGTTTATGATTAGCCTCAACAGTATCCATTCCTTCATCCTGCAAAGCATACGCCTTCAACTTATTTACCAGCCCAATTCCACGTCCTTCCTGACGCATATAGAGAACGAGTCCTACCCCTTCCTTCTCTATCATGCGCATAGCAGCATGTAGCTGATCTCCGCAATCACAACGGGAAGATCCAAAAACATCGCCAGTTAGGCATTCCGAATGAACGCGTACCAAAATCTTCTTATTGGGATCAATTTCACCCTTTACAAGAGCTATATGTTCGAAACTGTCTACATCATTCTCATACACAATAGCTGTAAAATCCCCGGCATGTTCTGTAGGAATTCGTGCCACCGCTGCCCGATGAACAAGCACGTCCTTACGAAGACGATAGGCAACAAGATCTGCAATGGTACAGATCTTCAAGTCATGCTCTTTGGCAAATGTTTCAAGATCAGGCATTCTTGCCATTGTACCATCTTCCTTCATGATTTCACAGATCACTCCTGCTGATGGCAAGCCGGCCATGCGGGACAAATCTACCGACCCCTCCGTTTGCCCGAGACGAACAAGCACTCCACCTGCACGAGCACGAAGAGGAAATATATGGCCGGGACTTATAATATCCGAAGGCTTGGCATCCGGCGCAACTGCGGCTTCTATAGTACGCGCCCGATCTGCTGCGGAAATACCTGTTGTGACACCTGTTCTAGCCTCAATACTTATGGTAAACCCAGTTCCGTAAGGTGACTTATTGTCAGAAACCATCATTGGCAGTTCTAATTTACCTATCAACTCCGGACTGAGGGTAAGGCAGATCAACCCTCTTCCATGGGTGGCCATGAAATTGATTGCCTCAGGGGTCACTGCTGAAGCTGCCATGCAGAGATCCCCCTCATTCTCACGATCTTCATCATCGACAAGAATAACCATTTTTCCAGCTTTAATATCTTCGACTACTTCCTCAATTGAACTCACTGCCATAACAATCAACCTGTTTAATGGAATCGTATCCAGTTTCCAGCTATTTGGTGGAAACTTTCTTACGGTACCGTCTATGAATAATTATTTTTAGAGATTACCTAAACTAAAACGCGACCACTCGCCGGGTATGGACTTTCCTTTGCCAACACCGAATCTGTAACTGTTCACAGGACTCTCTGTGAACAGTTGCGCTCAAACAAACCCATTTTCCTCAAGAAAGGAAGGGCTGACACCCTGTTTTTCCTGACTCTCTTTTTTATCATTATCATTTACCAATAGCATTTTTTCAACATACTTACCTATGATATCCACCTCAATGTTCACATCACTCCCCCGGGAAAGCAACCCGAGTGTAGTGACCTGTAAAGTATGTGGTATAATAGAAACATCGAATGTATTTGCATTACAACTGTTCACCGTAAGACTCACCCCATTAATACAAACAGACCCCTTATCAATCACGTAGCGGCCATACATACCCGGGAAGCGAAATGAAAAAAGAGTAAAATCTCCTTTGGAAACACGTTCTTGTACAGTCGCCACGCAATCAACATGGCCAGAGACAAGATGTCCCCCCAACCGATCTGATAATTGAAGTGCTCGCTCCATATTTACAGTGTCACCAACACGCAAAGTTCCGAGGGTGGTACGCGACAGACTCTCAGGGGAAATATCAACGGTAAAGTTATTTCCTCTTATGTTGTATACTGTGAGACAAACACCATTTACAGCTATAGACTCACCCTCTTCAGGCTTAGTGAGATTAAAACCCGCTCCGAGATCAAAGGCCATCCCCCCACCAGATTTCCGTTTAGCAAGCAAAGTCCCTGTTCCCTCTATGATCCCGGTAAACATATTTATATGAACCTCAGCCGACTTCGGCCTCAAGTTCCTGTGCTCTGCCACTGTATTTTTCAGCAATTTTTTTATGCTTATAATTGCTGTGAATAGAGGCGATTGTACGATAAGTATCCGCGGCCTTTTCCTTTTCACCCATATTAAGATAAATATCCGCAATGGTTTCCATAACAGCCACAGTCCCTTGAGGATTGTTGTTTAAATTATGAGTGTTCACCATATCAAAACATACCTCGAGAGCAGTCTGATTATCATTCAGTCCACGATGTACCTCAACCAACTGCACGGATAAGGCCAAGAGGCTCATGGGATCATCAAAGCGGTCACAAATATCCCAAGCACGTTGATAGTGAATTTTGGCGTTTTCAAAGTCACCATTTTTCAGGCAGACATGTCCAAGTTGGTTCGAAGCATTAGCAATACCATCCTGATGTTTCTTTTCCTCATAGCTCTTCAGGACGTTATGAAATGCGACTGCTGCCTGAGAGAGATTATCTTCTTTTAAAAACTCTATGCCGTCATCATACTCCGCCTGAATAGGATCAGAGGACTGTTTCTTTCCTTCCGATTCCCCAACTCTTTTAATGGAATCCATGGATTGTATATTACTTATCATTGTTTTTATTCCCCACTTTTATTTGTCCAATTGCAACCTGAACCAATTCAGAAACAGTGTATTTCATGGGTTTTCCAGCTTCCCAAATCGTCAACACGTCCTTATCGCCACTGAGTTCTAACAACTGCATCGCCGCTTCTGTTGCCCTGATCCGACCGAGTATCTGTACCACAAGTCCCCGTCTTCCGGGATTGGGATGTTTAAGAAAATGAAACAAGTTAAAAAAAGGCGTCTCGCGAATCAAATCAGGCCTGACCGCCGCTATTCTGGAAAGCGCAGTGAGTACCTGTTCCTGTGTCGATTCAGCCCCCATGTAGTTCAGCAAATATCTTGTAAAAGCCCCAAAAATATCAGGGCGTTCGCCAATTATTTCACCTATTGCTTCAATCATCCCCCAAGGAGCAGCAGCAGAATCGGAGGTGGCCTCAAAGAGGCGGTGAATCAATTCCGACACCTGCCCCGGTTCTTTACTAGCAACCCTTGAACAGACTTGGCCGATAATCCAGGCCGATTCCCAGCGACGTGCCTCATCGACATCATATAGCTGCCGCTGAAGAAGACGGAGTGTTTTTTTATTATCAAAACAGAGCCTCACAAGAGTATCAATATCTCTTTTATCTCGTGCTTCCTGAACATTTTTCTTGGTTGCTTTAAGCTTCACTCTTTTGGGATCAAGTTGTGGCTCGGGAGTTGGCAGTGACACCTTGTCATCATTACCTGCAACAGCCTCCACACTCCCACGAACTGCAGCATCTTTCTTCTTTTTAACCCGCGATGCAATTTCAGCTATAGCGGTGTGTAAACGAACGAAATACAGAACTCCACGAACGGGCCGACCATCAATATTTCCTGTATTTACCACTTGATGAGTTACCTCATCATAATCTTCAATTCGACCGGTAAGGTAATCATCTTCCGGCATAAGATCCCAAGCAAAATCCCAATTATCATTGCAGGCAAAGACCAGTGTTTCCACCATGGCAGAGCCCACGTTATGGCCTGTAGGGTCACAGGTGTAGACAGCCCCGCAATCACAGCGTCCCACAGAAAATTCCTGCATTTTTCGTTCTATGGCATCGGTTGCGCGAGCAACATTCTGCCCGCAGAACGGACACCATGGAGCTGTAGTGATTTTTTGTTTTTTCATGCTTTTTAGTACAATTCTCGTGAGCACTTCTACGCATAATCAGCGCCTGAAGCTGCGCCTGAAAATGCCTAAAGCAGTATTTAGGATAATTTTTCTTCCAGTCCTGCTTGAAAATTAGGATCAACAGAATAGCCCAATTCCTTAGCTTTTTCCATGTGATTTTTTGCAGTACCATAGTCACCACTAAAAAAGAGTGCCACTGACAGGTTATTGTGCGCAAGCGCAGAGTCCGGTTCCAGTTCAGTGGCCTTACGTGCGGCTTTGAGGGCTCGTTCATCCTCCCCCTTCATGGTCAAGACAGAAGTAAGATTCATCCAGACAGTAGCCAGCCTGGGATCATACTGTATGGCCTTTTCGTAGGAAGCGATGGCTTTATCAGGATCATTTTTGTGCTGCCAGATCAAACCAAGATTTGCGTAAGCCTGGGCTGACAAGTCAGGCTGTACTTCTATTGCACGCTCATTAAGCTCTTGAGCTTTATCAAGCTTTCCCTGGCCAAAATATATTGCGCCCAGATTTATCATAGGCTGGTTGGCCTGATCGTCAATTTCTATGCATCTCTCTAGTGATTTGATTGCATCATCAATTCTTCCGGCCTTCATATAAACCAACCCGAGATGATGAAAGGCAACCACATTATCTGGCGCCTGCTTGCATTTTTTTTCCATTTCTGCGATGACCGATGGTAAATCTTCGGTCAACTGCTCTGTATTTTTTTTATTTTCCTGATCCATGAATACCCTCTACCGCTAAATATAACAAAGAACTAAACAGTCTTTATTGTTTGCATTCCTTAGTGTTTACAATTTCAAAGAGGACACTTCTCAACAGTGTCCTCAGCTGAAGCGACTACAATATAGACACCATCGGCCGACATGCAAGGATAAAATAAGTGCGTACAACTCTACAGAAAATGGGATCACTGATTGAAGTGCTCCTCACACAAGCCTATCAACTCGTTCTGCTGTTCAATTAAAACCTCTTTTGCACGAACAACATCTTTTTTAATTTGAACTGCCAGTTCTTCAATCCCGGCAAACTTATGTTCAGAACGTAGAAACCGCAACAAATTGACTCGGATCGGTTTTCCATAAATATTCTGGTCAAAATCAAAGATATGCGTTTCCACCACCAGTCGTTCTTCATCAAAAGTTGGATTCACTCCAATATTCAAAACCCCTCCGTAGCACTTTTCCTCACAAATAACCTGACAGACGTAGACCCCCATCTTTGGAACCAGATCATTTTCATCCAAATGCAAATTGGCTGTAGGAAAGCCAATCTCCTTTCCGCCACGTTGCTTTCCAAGCTGAACCTCCCCACGAATCTGGTAATATCTCCCCAATAAAGTTCGAGCATCAGCCATTCTTCCCTCGGCTACCAATGAACGAATTTTAGTGGAACTCACCAACATTCCCTGCTCATAATGTGCCGCAACAACACAAACTGAAAAACCTTTTTCTTCTCCCTGTTTTTGTAAGAAATCGATATTTCCCACACGCCCCTTACCAAAGGCATAATCAAATCCCACCACAAGTTGTTTTACACCAATGATTTTTATCAAAATATCATCAACAAAGGAATCGGCACTGATAGATGAAAATGACAAAGTAAAAGGTATGATAATAAGCACATCAATCCCTGCACTCTCGACAAGTTCCTCCTTCTGGTCACAAGTAGAAATTAACTTTATGCTTTCTGGCCTGATAATTTGCAGAGGATGCGGGTCGAAGGTCACAGCGACACTGGTGCCATTGTTTTTACGAGCTCGTTCCACAACTTCTTCAAATAAAATCTGATGCCCGAGATGCACACCATCAAAATTACCAATTGTTACACAGGCGTTGAGCAAAGGTTTTCTAATTTCACTTAGGTCTCTATATATTTTCATATTAATTAATTGTGATAGTGATAAACTCGTAAAAAGGTCAATTGAGAGATGAGTAAACAAAAAAGACAGCAACGAAGCAGGTGAAGAGTTTTTACAACGCCATCAATTGTTTAAAAAACAATCTTTTGTAATTGCCTCCAAGAAAGTCTTGACAAATTCCTCCAAGACAAGCATATTTACCAGCGTCGTGCCGAAGTGGCGGAATTGGTAGACGCGCTAGGTTCAGGGTCTAGTGCCCGTACGGGTGTAGGAGTTCGACTCTCCTCTTCGG
>CAMZKT010000018.1 GCA_947311435.1 uncultured Desulfocapsa sp. | reverse complement strand
TCAATGCTGTTGAGTCACCCTTAAAAATAAAGCTGTTGGCCTTGCAGGAACGGCATCTTTTATCAACAAACAGCCCCTCCCAATAAAAAGGTGTTTGTGCCAAGCGATGAACAAAAAATGATACGGTGTGTATGTTCTTTAGTGTGAGTGTTTTTATTGGGAGGGGCTGTTTGTTGATAAAAGATGCCGTTCCTGCAAGGCCAACAGATTTATTTTTAAGGGTGACTCAACAGCATTGATTTTCAGTTCGCTTTTGTGATAAATTGTATTATCTTTTGCGGTGTTGTAAGCCACCCCGTGTACGCGTTGAAAGCGATGCGGTTTTCTCTGATTCAATACAAAGAAGAATAGTTTGGAACCGACAAATACAAGTAATTATAGATTTTTTCAGAAAGTTGTTGACTGCCAGTATGCTTGCCCGGCACATACTCCTGTGCCAGAATATATTCGGTTGATAGCAAACCATGACTACAGTAATGCCTACATGCTTAACTGGGAATCAAATGTCTTCCCAGGGATTCTTGGAAGGATTTGTGACAGGCCCTGTGAACCCGCCTGCCGTCGTGGTCGGGTGGAAGGGGAGCCGGTGGCAATTTGTCGGTTGAAGCGTGTTGCGGCAGACAATCGTGATAATATCCTGCCCCTGCTTCCTGGAATTCCTGAAAAGAAAAATGGGAAACGTGTCGCATTGATTGGAGGTGGGCCTGCTGCTTTGACTGTTGCCCGCGATCTTGCTGTCCTTGGCTATGAATTGGATCTGTATGACGCACAATCCTGCGCTGGGGGCTTTATGCGTAGCCAGGTTCCGGCGTTTAGGTTGCCTGAAGAAGTTCTTACGACCGAGGTCAACTATATCCTTGACATGGGTATAAACACCATCTTTAACACTTATGTGTCTAGCCTTAAAGAGATCCTGGGTAAGGGTTATGATGCTGTCTTTATCGGTACAGGTGCTCCGCGTGGGCGTGATTTTCCCAATCTCCCTGGACGTAAGGAGGGAGATGCTTCTATTGCGGTAGGTATTGAATGGCTGGCGTCGGTGGTTTTTGGCCACGTAAAGAAAAGTTCGGGGAAAGTGCTTGTTCTTGGTGGTGGAAACACAGCCATGGATTGCTGTCGTACTGCTAGAAGAATGGGGAGTGAGAAAGTAAGCATTGTTGTGCGTAGCCCACAGGCAGATATGAAAGCGTCTGAATGGGAAATAGAGGATGCTATCAACGAAGATATTGAGATAATTGAAAATCATGTCCCTCTGGAATTTGTGGTAAAAAACGGGAAACTGGTAGGGATGTATTTTGAGAAAGTGGAGGCGCATTACGATGAACATGGTAAACGCTCGCTAAACCCCAAGGGAGAGGAACCGGTCTTCATCGAATGTGATGAGGTTCTGCTGGCTGTTGGTCAACTTAATTCTTTCCCCTGGATTGAAGAAGATTCGGGATTACAGTTTACAGAACGTGGGTTGCCTGTTCTTGATGAAGTCAGTTTACAGACAACTCTTCCAAACGTTTTTGTCGGTGGGGATGCCGCTTTTGGTCCTGCTAATGTGATTACCGCAGTGGCTCATGGACATCGGGCCGCTATTTCCATTGACCTGTATTGTAATGGAAAGGATTTGCATGAAAGGCCTGACCCCAAGGTAAGGCTTGATGATCAGAAACTTGATGCTCATGATTGGCTTTACGATAGTCATGTGAGTGATGAGCATCGACAGCTTGTACCTCATGCCGCCAAGACAAAGACTTTGAAAGATCGGCTTATGGAAGTGGAGCTTGGTTATGATGTCGAGAGCGGCAGAGTAGAGGCAGAACGGTGTTATAATTGTGATGTTTTGACAGTTTTTGATGCCTCGTTGTGCATTGAGTGTGATGCCTGTGTGGATATTTGTCCGACCAGCTGTATCAATTTTATTGAAAACGGTAGTGAGCAGGAACTTCGGGAAAATCTTACGATTCCTGCAAAAAATCTCGAACAGGACCTCTATGTGTCAACCGTTTTATCCACTGGGAGAGTGATGGTAAAAGACGAGAATGTCTGCCTCCATTGCGGGCTTTGTGCAGAGCGTTGTCCCACTGCAGCCTGGAAGATGCTCAAGTTTGTTTGCAAACCTGCTGTGGCGGGAGAGAATACATGAAGATAAGACGAGTAAATGACTTTGTTATCCGCTTTGCAAATGTAAATGGGTCTGGGTCTGCAAGTGCCAACGACCTATTGGCCAAGACGATTTTTCGTCTAGGAGTTCCGATCAACCCGTATAATATTTTCCCTTCAAACATTCAAGGGTTGCCCACGTGGTTTGAGGTACGCATCAGTGAGAAAGGTTATCTCGGCCGTCGGGGTGGTGTTGATTTTATAGTGGCTGTTAACGGTCAAACCCTGAGGCAGGACTACGATATGGTTCAGCCTGGAGGATATTTCCTTTATGATTCGACGCGAAAACTTCCCGATGAATACAGGCGTGAAGATATCACAGTGATCGATATTCCTTTAACCAGGCTTTGTAACGAGGAGTTCTCCGATCCTCGCTTACAACAACTGTTGAAAAATATTATTTATATTGGAGCTGTCTCCGCCTTGCTTGATATTCCTCTGGACACTGTTTCCCAGGCAATCCTTAAACAATTTAAAAAAAAGCCGAAACTTGCAAAACCGAATATTCAGGCTCTGAAAATTGGGTTTGACTACGCCTGTGCCCACCATTCGAATAGTTGTGGCCTTTCAATTCGTTCCTCCACTGCTGTTGGTGATCGAATCCTTATGGATGGCAATACCGCAGCAGGCCTTGGCGCTCTTTATGCCGGAGCTACAGTTGTGGGCTGGTACCCGATTACTCCATCAACGTCCGTCATTGAAACCTTTGAGCGTTTTGCAAACCTTTATCGGGTAGACAAAGAGAGTGGGAAGAAGAATTTTACGGTTATTCAAGCCGAGGATGAACTCGCTGCCATCGGTATTGCCATAGGTGCCGGCTGGAGTGGCGCCCGTGCATTTACTGCCACTTCAGGTCCCGGTCTTTCTCTGATGACAGAGTTTCTTGGGCTTGCCTATTTTGCTGAGATTCCCATTGTGCTTGTTAATGTACAACGTTGCGGACCAAGTACAGGTATGCCTACACGTACTCAACAGGCAGATATTCTTGCATCAGCCTATTCATCTCATGGTGATACTCGTAATGTGCTGCTATTTCCCCGTGACCCGCATGAGTGCTTCCAAATGACAGCCGATGCCTTCGATCTCGCGGATCGATTACAGACACCTGTTATAGTCATGAGTGATCTTGACCTTGGAATGAATAACCATCTATGCGAAGCTCTGCACTGGGATGATAAACGTAAGTATGATCGTGGAAAAGTTATGAGTGCTGAGGATCTGGAAGCTCTTACAGAGCCCTGGGGGCGCTATCTCGACGTTGATGGTGACGGGATCTGTTATCGTACGTATCCTGGAACTCACCCGGACAAAGGGGCTTACGTCACACGTGGTACTTCGCACAATGAGTATGCGGCCTATACTGAAGAGAATCAAGCTTACGAGCGTGGTATGAAGCGGCTGATGGGGAAATGGAACACTGCACGTTGTTTAGTACCTCGGCCTGAAATCACAATTCGAAAAAAAGGTTCAAAGATTGCTGCACTTTATTTTGGTACTACCACTGACGCTGCCCGGGAGGCCTTGGATCAGCTAGAATCGAGCTCAATTTTTATAAATGAGATGAGAATTCGAGCCTATCCTTTTCAGAAAGAAGTCTTCGATTTTATAAACCAGCATGATATCGTTTTTGTTATTGAACAAAATCGGGACTCTCAAATGAAGATTCTATTGTCCGGCGGCTGTCGGGTTTCTCCAGGACGACTTATTGCGGTAACTCATTTCAATGGTTTACCAATTACCGCAATTATTATTCGTAACCAGATCCATACTGCTTTATTGAATCGTAAATTGAAACAACAATGACCGTCGGTCATGCAACGGAGGACAACATATGAGCTATGTCCGGTCAGCAATTCGCCACCCCGATGCGGAAAAAAACGCTCTGGGCT
Source organism: uncultured Desulfocapsa sp. (assembly GCA_947311435.1). GTDB lineage: Bacteria > Desulfobacterota > Desulfobulbia > Desulfobulbales > Desulfocapsaceae > Desulfocapsa. The sequence continues at coordinate 8,630 of CAMZKT010000018.1, read as the reverse complement.
ACACCAGGAAAGAATATGAGGGTGCCATTTCATCATTGTGCGCTGGTTGTGGCCATGACTCCATTAGCAGTGCGATTATCACAGTTTGTTTTGAAATGGATCTTGAACCACATCGAATAGTTAAATTATCTGGTATTGGTTGTTCATCAAAGACCCCTGCGTATTTCCTTGGAAAATCTCATGGGTTCAATTCGGTACACGGGCGTATGCCCTCTGTTGCAACTGGGGCTAATATGGCCAATAGGGATCTGATTTATATTGGTGTGTCTGGAGATGGTGACACGGCCTCTATTGGTATCGGCCAATTTGCACACGTTGTCCGACGAAATTTGAATATGGTATACATTGTTATGAACAATGGTTGCTATGGACTGACAAAGGGACAGGATTCGGCAACAGCGGATAAGGGGTCAAAAACGAAGAAGGGCAGCCCGGTGGTGTTGGAAAGTATTGATCTGTGCGAAATGGCAATTCAGGGTGGCGCAGGCTTTGTGGCACGCGGATTCTCCGGTGATAAGAAACAGATGATTATGATGTTGAAAGCAGCCATATCTCATACCGGACTTGCATTTGTTGATATAGTATCTCCATGTGTCAGTTTTAATAATGTGCCTTCCTCAACGAAAAGCTACACCTGGGTTCGAGAGCACATGGAAGCAAGTCATACCTTTGATTTTATTCCGTATTGCCAAGAGATTAGTACTGACTACACAAATGGGAAAACAACACCGATAACTCTTCATGATGGGAGCACCATTAAAATTTGTAAAGTAAAGAATGGTACTGATATTACCCGTAGAAGTTCGGCCATCGCAGAATTGGAAAAAGCGAAAGAGCAACAGCATATCCTGACAGGTGTTCTGTATCTTGATCCGGATAGCAAGGATACCCATGAGGTCTTGGGAACTTCAGCAATTCCCTTGAATTCGATGACAGAGAAAGAACTTTGTCCAGGGAACGAGTTGTTAGCTAAAGTTAACGACAGCTTTCGTTAGAAGTCCATCTCTCAATTGACCTTTTTGCGAGTGTGTCAACTGTGAAGAATTGTAAATAATCCGTTCTTTTGGACGTACTTGTGTGAAAAACTTAGGTCATCCTGCCCTTGATAATCTTAGGGCGTCTCCAGTGTATCTTTAGTTGGAATTGTTCTATTTTTTTTAGGGGCATGAGGTGTTCTTGTTCTGGAAAATAATGGCCGAATGTATAGAGAGGAAAAATGATGGGATTCATGGAGCTCAGCAATGTAATCACTGCAAAGCTGGAAAGCGGTATGAGCCGTGAAGAAATTTTTAAAAAATACGTTACAGCAGCTCCTGCAGAGGCAGCCAAGTATGCCTATTGTATTGCGAGCATTCCTGCGCCAACACTAAGGAAACAGTATCTGAGTACGAATGCTCTACTTTCACTTCTACTGGTTGTGTATGCTGTCCTCACCGTTCTTGCAGAATTGCCAATCAATACCAGTGAACCAACGATTTTTATAGTGATTAAAACAGTCCTGCCGCTGATTTTCTCCTATTTCAGCTTTTGTTTCCATGGCGGAGTCTATCGGCTGATGGGGGTGTGGTTCCTGTACGATTTGCTGGAGACTTTATTGCTTACAGGAGTGCCAACGGGAATTGCTGCTTTTAAACTAGTGGTTCTGTTTTTTGTGATTATGCTTTCGTACCTGATAGCACGAAATGTTTTTCCTCATTTGAGGGTATTGGGGCCCAAAAAAGACCCTTCAGGGAACTATTATTTGTAGGTTGTTTGTGTAAGAACATAGCTTGTCCGGTGGTGAGGGAAAAGCCATGTTCTTAAAAATGTGTCGGATTACGGGTTATGTCGTATTCCTTGGCATTACTTTTTTAACCTGGCGATCCTGGCCTTATTACCCAGGGTCTCTTCAATCCGTAGCAGCTGATTGTACTTTGCCACTCTATCAGAACGTGACATTGATCCTGTTTTAATTTGCCCCGCTGCTGTGGCCACGGCCAAATCAGCAATGCTGCTGTCTTCCGTTTCTCCTGACCTATGTGAAATGACAGAGGTATAACCAGCATCCTTAGCCATTTTTATGGCGGCAAGGGTCTCGGTGAGAGTTCCGATTTGATTGACTTTAATGAGAATAGAATTTGCGATCCCTTTTTCAATTCCCTCTTGAAGAATTGCAGTGTTGGTAACAAACAGATCGTCCCCGACCAGTTGAATCTTGTCATTCAGCCTGTCGCTCATAATTTTCCAGCCATCCCAGTCATTTTCGGCAAGACCATCCTCGATAGAAATTATAGGATATTTTGCACACCAGTTTTCAAATAAATCGACCATTTCGGTGGCTGTGAGAAGTTTGTTTTCGGAGGCCAGGTTGTAGTGTCCATCTTCGAAGAATTCCGAGGCGGCAACATCCATGGCTATCATAACGTCGCTTCCTGCCTTGTATCCAGCGTTGTCAATGGCTTCAAGGATGACCGTAATGGCTTCTTCATTTGAAGAAAGATCAGGTGCAAATCCTCCTTCATCACCAACGGCTGTATTGAGTCCTCTCCCAGACAATACTTTCTTGAGATGATGGAATATTTCCGCACCATACCTGATTGCTTCCGAGATTGTGGGGGCTCCGACTGGCATTATCATGAATTCTTGAAAATCAACACTGTTGTCGGCATGGGCTCCACCATTAATGATGTTCATCATTGGAATCGGCATCAGTGGCGGATCCGTTGCCAGGTATTCGAAAAGATGTTGTTTTCTGCTGACTGCAACTGCATGGGCCACAGCCATTGATATACTGAGGATTGCATTAGCTCCAAAACGCGCCTTATTGGGAGTGCCATCAAGGTCGATCATGAGTTGGTCGATTGCTGCCTGATCGCTTGCATCTTTTCCAAGCAGGGCTTCCTTTAACTCGCCGTTGACAAAGGCCACAGCCTTCAGAACTCCTTTTCCCAAGAAACGATCCGAGTCGTTGTCTCGGAGTTCAATGGCTTCACGAGCCCCTGTTGATGCCCCGGAGGGAACAGCGGCACGGCCAAGAGAACCATCGTCCAGGATGCAATCTGTCTCATCGGTTGGATTCCCACGAGAATCAATAATCTGTCTGGCAATAATATTTGCTATTTTTGTCATGGCTACACCTCAAAATTTTAAAGTAATAGGTTATGTTACTTTTATTCCTATTCAGTCAAACCGTCAATACACATTTCCATTGTGGGCAGTATTTCTCCTAATTCTCCCACCTCATTAGAAGAGGAGGAACCTATTATGCTCTTGGGCAAAGTGAGAAGGCAGTTAAGGATATCCATGACTGTAATGTTTTGGCAACTCTTGAGCCGGGAGGATTTATGGAGGAGTATGTTCTTTCGGAGCTGCTGTATACGCAGACTCTTAAAATTCTTGAAAATGACAATGCTGAATGGAAGCTGTCTTTAACAGAAAATGAGGTGCAGCGGATGGGGGCCGGCAATTGATCCTGAGGTAAGAGGCTTCACCACAACTCACCATTCAAAGCGGAGGGTGTTGTCAAGGGCGTCCACACGGCTCACTTTCACTTGTACTCGAGAGCCCGGCTCAGGTCTGTTTCGTGAGGGGGTCGAGAGGTCAATATTCAACAAAATATCAGTGAGTAGAAGGAATGTTCGCTTGGGGCCGCATTCAAGTACCAGTGCCGTGTGGAGAGTGTCGCGTCTCATTTCGAGGTATTTGAGCAGCCAATAGCGATGACGCTGTTGACGAACATTGTTTGCCCGTGCGAGGGTTCTCCCGATAACAGAAGTGAAATCTTTGCACATCTCTTCCGTAAATCTGAGTTCTTCTCGTCGCACCAGAGAATGTATCTGGTGTTGCATTACCAAGTCAAGGAGTCTGCGAATAGGGGAGGTGACAGTTGTGTACTGGGTCACTCCCAGGCCGCTATGAGGTTGGGCGCTGATAAGGAGTTCTCCGCGGGATAGCATTTTACGCTGTTTGGAGTTGAGAAAAAGATCGTTGTCCAGACCATGGACTATACGCTTTTTGGGGGGTTGTTGAGCCCTGAAGAGACCGGGTGCCATCCTGTCAGCCACGTATCTGGCGGCTTCTGTGTTTGCCAGAATCATCATTTCAGACACCAGTGCCCGTGACGGTGTGTCTGAGGCAGCAAGACTCACCTGAACTTTCGAACCATCGTGTATGTGAATGTTAACATCAGGGAAGGGGAGCAGGAGTGCTCCGGCATCAAGCCTCCTGTTACGAAGCTTTCGACGCAGGTCATTTAGGATCAGCAGTTCTTTGTCTGTGTTAATCATGGCGTCTGCTTCATCATAGGTGAGTCGCTTGGCAACTTTTATGATGGATGGAAAAATCCTGACCTTTAAAACTTCAGCTTCCGGTGACAGAAGAATCATATAACTGATGGTTGCCCGGAGTTCACCCTGAATAAGACTGCATATTCCCTGGGACAAATGTCTCGGCAGCATGGGAATTTGACCTTCAGGAAAGTAGATTGAGGTTCCTCTGCGCATTGCTTCGAGAAAAAGAGGGTCTTCAGGCTGGACATAATGAGCTACGTCTGAAATGTGTACGCCCACAAGATAGTTTCCGTTCTCTTCTTCAACTGTAAGGGCATCATCAAAATCCAGTGTGGTCGGTCCATCAATGGTCATGGGGTGAAGATGCGTCAGGTCTTTTCTTGCCGGATCCTGGAGGAGCTTTTCCGGCCCTTGCTGGAGAAGCATTTCGGCTTGTTGAATACCCAGAAGTGGAAACACCACCGGCAGGTCATTGCGAAGGAGCGGGATGTTCTCGTTCTTGTCCCATATTCCTGCTTTTACCAGTAGATAGAAAGGATCGTGAGGGCGGTTGAACCCCCCTGCTTTAAGAATCTTTCTTGCGAGATCCGCGTGTTTGGAGTCACTGCCGGAGATGTAAAAATCACGAATGATACGTAGACATTCGTTATAAATGTCGTTTTTTGGTATATCTTTTCCCTGGCAGGAGTTGATTGTTTTGAGAATTTCTCCTCCACGGTCAATCAATTCCTGAGTGCGTTTTTCTTTCTCTCTTTGCTTTTGGAGTTGTTCTATTTGCTCAGGAGAATGGGCAATAAGTTTATTTTCCTTATATTTGAAATACAGTCTGTCCTCAAAAATAGAACGAAGAAAAGCCGCCACAATGTCATCATCTGCATCCTTGCCAAAGCTCAATTCAGCAAGAAAAGAAGGGCTGAAACTCTGGTTTGATTCATCGGCAATGAGTTCCCATATCTCCTGGAGGTTAATTTTTTCTTTGAGCTGCTGTCTTCTTGCTGCAGTTTCTTTGAGCTCTCGAGCAAGCTCTTCACGAGAAGAATCGATGAGGTGTGTTTTGTCAGAGCAGTGAACAACACGGGAAAGGGGAAGATTTAATTCTCTGCTATTTTGGTTGACAAGTCGCAGTCGTTTTGCCTGTGCATCAGTGATGAAGGCACAGAGAAACTTTCCTCCTTCCAGATATTCTATGAGTTTTCCTGTACTTCCCATTTCCTGCTGATCAGCTGATCCCTTTGTGCGTGAGTAATAAAAAAAGACTCGTCGTATATAGTAATTTATTGTTCAGAATTGTATACTAGACGAAAATGGATCACTATAGTGTGCTTTTTCAATTTGAGCACTTTAAAAGCGATATACCATCAAAAAAGAGGAATTTTACATTGATTGAAGAGTTTTTGGCAGGAAACATACGTTCCGGGATGGTTGCCATAGTTGGTCCTCCCAATGCGGGGAAGTCTACCTTGATGAATCACTTTCTAGGGCAGAAAATATCCATTGTCAGTCACAAACCTCAAACCACAAGAAACCGTATTCTCGGTGTGGTGAATGGGGAAGATTATCAGATTGTACTTTTGGATACTCCGGGGCTTCATAAAGCCAGACAGCCTTTAAATCGTGAAATGGTGAAAATCGCCATGGAAAGTTTGAAAGAAGTGGATGCAATTCTGTATCTGATCGATGTCTCCTTGCCTCTGCCCGAGAAGGTTGAAAAGGAAAAAAACAGGGAGATGATGGAGCAGATGGCTGGTGTTTCTGCTCCCGTTATACTTGTTTTGAATAAGGTGGATTTGCTCGAGAAAGAACAGCTTCTTCCTCTGATTAAGCGGTATTCTGAGATGTTTCCTTTTCATGGTGTTATGCCCCTCTCAGCACTCACAGGGGAGGGGACGGAAGTGGTCATAAAGGAATTACTGGGTATTCTTCCCCTTGGTCCCAGGTATTTTCCGGAAGATATTCCAACGGATGCCAGTGAGCGGTTTTTGGTAACCGAAATAGTGCGGGAAAAAGTATTTCTTCTGACAGGACAGGAAATTCCGTATTCATCTGCTGTCACTCTCGAATCTTTCCAGGAAGATACTCAAAAACAGAGGACAACCATACATGCGACTATTGTCCTTGAGAGAGGCTCTCAAAAGGGGATAGTTATAGGCAAGGGAGGGAAAAAATTAAAGAGCATAGGTATTGCTGCTCGAAAAGATATTGAAACAATGTTGGGACAGAAAGTTGTTTTGAAGCTTTGGGTGAAGGTCAGGAAAAACTGGTCTAAGGATGAGCGATTTCTGAAAGAGATTGGTTTTTAAAAGAGAACCCTGTGACTCCTGACCTATTGACTTCCTTCCCCAGACTCCTCGTTGTAAGCTGTCTTTGTAGATTTATTTTTAGTAAATGGAGAGTTTGTTTTATATTCGGTATAGAGGTTCAGGCTTTTTAGGATATTTAGTGCCGAACGTAGTTGATTGTCTTTTTCAAGGCGTTGTTTAATCTTCTTTTGTTCCTTTGTATTGCTTTTTATATAGGATTCTTCATCAGTGGCATTGGGCCTTTTTGTTTGGTCATCGATATTTAATATATGGTTTTTCAGATCAGCTTCCCGTACAAAATTAGGTAAAGGAGTGTTATTTTTTTCTTGTTTTGTGTAAGGGATGTGAGGCACTTCAACATCTGGAATGATACCAGTCGCCTGGATGGATCTTCCGTTCGGAGTGAAATACCTGGCAGTTGTCAGCCTTAATCCAGAGCCTCCCGGCATGGGAAGAATGGTTTGTACAGATCCCTTGCCAAAGGTCTGAGTACCGACGATGACACCGCGTTTATGATCCTGGATGGCGCCTGCAACAATTTCGGATGCACTGGCAGACCCTTCATTAACGAGGATGACCAGTGGGTATAAGTTTTTCCCATTGTTGGCATGTGCCTGGAATGTCATGTTTTGATCTTGTATCCTTCCTTGGGTGTACACAATAAGTCCCTGATTAAGGAACAGGTCTGATATTGAAATTGCCTGGTCAAGAAGCCCGCCGGGATTATTACGAAGATCGACAATCAGCCCTTTAATCGGTTCGATTTTATTCAGTTTGCTCAGCAGTTTTTTGACATCCTTTGTGGTTTGGCCCTGGAAAGAGGTAATGCGCACGTAGGCGAATCCGGGTTCAAGAAAAAAACCACTGACACTGTGCAGGGAAATGGTGTCTCGGACAATGGTAAAGTCTTTTAATTCCTGCCAACCCTCACGGTATATAGATAGGGTTACCTCGCTTCCTTTTATTCCTCTGAGCTGTTTAACGGCCTCCAGGGAGGGCATGCTTTTGGTGGGGGTACTGTTTATTTTTACTATGAGGTCTTGAGCCTTGAGTCCGGCTTTATAGGCTGGGCTGCCTTCAATGGGGGAAATGATGGTCAGGATTCCATCACGAATGGTTATTTCGATGCCGATACCAGAGAACTTGCCGCGGGTGTCATCCTGGAGATCGTTGAAGTCTTCCGGCGTCAGGTAGGATGAATGCGGGTCGAGTGAAAGAAGCATGCCACTGATAGCGCCTTCGATGGTGGTGTCGGCATCAATTTCATCAATATAGTTTTCTTGTAATATGCTCAGTACATTTGAAAAAGTTTCCAGTTGTCGATAGGTTGCTTCCCGTTGTTCCTGAGATATTGCAGCCTGTGAGAGTGAGCTGTGACAGTAAAAAAGTGAAAAGATGATAAGAGTGATCGCTGATAGTTTCACGTTGTTTCCGTTGTTTTTGCAATGTGTGTATAGAAAGACCGACCATGAATTTAGGTATTATTGAAAGGTTAGGCTGCTTTTGTCAAGCCATTGTAGAGGATCCAGTGGTTTGGAGTCCTTTCTAATCTCAAAATAGATGCCACCTTCCATGAGTGTTGCTGTATCTCCAGTGTGAGCAATTATCTCACCCTGAACAACTTTATCCCCTTTCTTTACCAGTAGTTTATCCAACCGTGAAGTAATAGAGGAATAGTTGTGGCCGTGGTCGATAATAATTGTATTGCCAAAGCCGTACAGGTATGCTGCATAGCTGACCGTTCCCTCAAAGACAGCGTGAACCTTGTTGGTCCCCTGGCTGGCAATGATGATACCTGTGGTCTTTCGTTCAACACCAAGGAGGTTTTTCTGTTCTTCGCCAAAGCGTGCCAGCACCTTTCCTTGTAGGGGGGCAGGGTGCTTTCCTTTTCCCATTACGAATCCCTGAGCAAACAACTTGTCTTTTTTCTTAAGAGATTTAAGGGAATTCCGCAGATTCTTTGCAGCCTTTTCCATTTCTTTTACAGCTTGCTGGTGCAATGCCTTTTGGGTGCTTATTTGATGTAAAAGGGCTTCCTTTTCTTTTTTTATTGTGCTGGTGG
>CAMZKT010000017.1 GCA_947311435.1 uncultured Desulfocapsa sp. | reverse complement strand
TTCCTTTCTTTTTTATTCATTGTACACTATTATAAGAGATTGAAGAAATATCAACACACCCACGTTCCTTACAGCAGAGTGATTGCTAAATCAAGAGATCAAGTGAGAAAAGCACAAATCGGTATCGCCATGAGCGGTGGGGTTGACTCCACTGCATGCGCCTTGCTTTTGCAGAAAGAACATGATGTTCACGGTTTCTTCATGCAGCTTGCCCAGCCGGACTTGTCCCGGCAGCTCAAGCGTGTGACCGCTGTTGCCAGACAGTGTGGCATTCCTCTTCAGGTTATTGATCTGCGCTGTCGTTTTGAAGAGAAAGTTTTACATTATTTCACACAATCCTACCAACACGGCTCCACTCCGAACCCCTGTATGATCTGTAACCGTGAGATTAAGTTTGGCCTGTTTATGGATGCCATCAGTGCTTTTGGAATCAAGCGTATTGCCACTGGTCATTACGCAAAAATTGTTCAAAAAGAAGGTTGTTTCCTGCTGAAAAAGGGTGAAGACAGCAGGAAAGAGCAGTCCTACTTTCTTGCACGACTCAGCCAAAATCAACTTGCACGTGTGGAATTCCCACTGGGCGGAATGACAAAGAACCAGGTGTATGATTTGGTAGAGCAAAGTGGATTCACAGATTTCAGAGGACAGGAAAGCCAGGACGTCTGTTTTTTGGGAGACGACTCTGTCGGGAGTTTTCTTGCGACACAACTGAGTCCTCTTGCAAATGATGGTGACATTGTAAACAGGAAAGGCGATGTTTTAGGAAAACATACCGGAATCCATAACTATACCATCGGACAAAGAAAGGGTTTGGGCATTGCTGCTTCCACTCCACTCTACGTTCTCCGCATTGATGCAGTGAGAAATCATATTATTGTTGGCGAGAATCATGAGTTGTTTCAACAAATAATTGAGATTGACAATGTTCTATGGACTTGTGGCAGTGCAGCTCTTTGCAACCATGATTATCACGTCAAAATCCGCTATGGCCACCAGGCACAGAAAGCACGAATAGAGCCTGTATCATCTTCCCGTTACCGAATCATCTTTTCGGAAAAGCAGCGTGCTGTCACTCCCGGACAATTTGCTGTGATCTACGATCAGGGTCTGGTGATTGGCAGTGGAGAAATCCAGTGAAAAGGAAAATTATTATCAACACTCTCGGCTGCAAGGTAAACCAGTACGAATCTGCGTCTTTTCTCTGCGCCTTTAAAGAATCCGGATGCAGGTTGGCGAAAGAGGGAGAAGATGCCGATATTGTTGTCATCAACACCTGCGCAGTCACGGCAAAAGCAGGGGCCCAATCCCGCCAGACAATACGCAAGCTGATGCGCCGCCACCCCGACGCAAGAGTCGTAATCACTGGTTGCTATGCACAACTCTCCGCCAATGAGCTTGCAGAGATGGTGGATGGTTCTGTATGCATCGTTGGAAACGGGAATAAGCACTTCCTGGTTGAGGCAGCACTTGAAGTGAATCCCTGCGACCTTACCATGCTCATGAGTAAAATCCTCAACAAGAAGGAAATCTGCCACCTCCCCATGAGACAATTTGGCGAGCGGACACGGGCCTATCTTCGTGTCCAGGATGGCTGCGAAAACTTCTGCACCTATTGCATTGTTCCATTTACCCGGGGGCCCAGTCGCAGTGTCCCCATCGACAAGATGCTGGATCAGGTCGTACGTTTTCATGAAGCCGGCCACCGTGAAATTGTCGTTACCGGCATCCATGTGGGGCTCTACGGAAAAGACCTGAATGAAGGATATGATATCTCATCCCTAATGAATACACTTTGCAAGGCGCAGCCCGAGATTCGTTTCAGACTCAGTTCCATTGAACCACTCGAAATAAGTGATACGCTCATCGATACAATGAAATCCTGTGACAATTTTATGCCACATTTCCATATCCCTCTTCAAAGTGGTGACGATACCATTCTCAATCGCATGCATCGCGGCTATGACAGGGAGACTTTTCTTAACATCATCCGTAAATGTAAAAAAAACATTCCTCATGCAGCCATTGGCATTGACGTCCTTACGGGGTTTCCCGGTGAAGGTAAAAAAGAATTCGCCAACACCCGGAACCTCCTTGAAGAAATTGAAGCAAGTTACTTCCATGTTTTCCCCTATTCAAAACGTCCCGGGACTCCTGCTGCCAGTTATGCAAATCAAGTCCCGGGAAATGTCAGTCAGCAACGTGTTGCAGAATTACGAGCCCTTGGAGCCCGTTCAAAGCTCTCTTTCCATACAAAGTTCTTAAAAACGGAACGACCTGTCCTGGTGGAACACTCCCGCACTGTTGATAATCAACTTAGCGGATTCACCGACAACTATATTCCCGTGGTTTTTTCAGGTGACGATGAGCTCATGGGACAAATCATACCAGTATACCTGGATCGAATACATAAGGATCTCGTTCAGGGAAAAACAGTGGGGAAATAGCCATGCGTGGAGAAATTATCGCCATTGGAAACGAACTCACATCGGGAAGAATCCCCAACACCACCAGTGGATTCGCTGCACACCACCTTTTTGAAGCAGGGTTTGACATATATGCCATGCATACCATCGGCGACACGCCCAAGCTGATTGGCGAAGCCTTGAAGCGGGCCCTTGGACGCGTGGATTTTGTGATCGTAACCGGCGGACTCGGCCCCACAGACGACGACCTTACCACCATGGCAGTATCCAAGGCTCTCAATAGGCCCACCATGCCCAATCTTGAGATACTCTCACTTATCCGGCAGCATCTGGACACGAATACAGGACAACCGCAAGACTCCCTTGAAAAACTTGCATGGCTACCGGAAGGTGCAGAAACCTTAAGCCCTGAAACACGCATGGCTGGTTTCCAACTCATTCATGATGGGAGACCTATCTTTTTTCTTCCAGGCATTCCCCACCAAATGCGTATTCTCCTTGTGGAGCAGGTGCTGCCCCGCCTGGCCACCTGGTACGAAGGGAAACAGCTAACAAGCTCGCAAAAGGTATTTAAAAGTTTTGGCAAAACGGAAAATGAAATCAATCATGCCATAAAAAACCTTCAACTGGACGAAAGGGTGGAAATTGGTTATTATCCGGTGTTTCCGGACGTTCACCTGAGCATGACAATTAGAGGAACCAGCAAGAGTGAAACCGCTCGTCTTGCACGAAAAAGCTCCATTCTTATAACGGATAAACTGGGAGATGCCATTTATGGGAGCGACCGTGACACCATGGAGTCAGTCGTCGGTGTTCTCTTAAAGAAAAACAAACAGACACTTGCAGTTGCTGAGTCGTGTACGGGTGGCCTGATCAGTCAGTTACTGACATCTGTTGCCGGCAACTCCGAATATTACTTGGGCAGCGTTACATCTTATGCAAACTCTATGAAAACAACCTGCCTCGCAGTTGAAGACCATTTACTCAATCAATATGGAGCAGTGAGCAAGGAGGTGGCACTTGCCATGGCTCACGGGATACGCGTAAAAAGTGGTGCTGATATCAGCATCTCTGTAACGGGCATTGCAGGACCTGGCGGCGGCAGCGATGAAAAACCCGTTGGTACTGTTTTCATCGCTCTTGCAGAAAAGAATAGCACCGAGGCACAGCAGTTTCTGTTTTCGGGGAACCGATATGAAATACAGCGACTAACAGCACAAACAGCACTTAACTCCATACGCAACTACCTCACAAAGCCTAAGCAAGCATAAACGGTAACTACTCACGGGGGAAGCGACTTACTTTCGTAAACCACTGATTTTGTAACTGCTTACAGGGTGCTGCAGCTTTTCGCAGGCAAGCTGGCGCAGCGTATAAGTCATACGCAAGCCAGCGTGACCGTGGAAAGATGCTGTGCCCTGTGAGCAGTTACCATAAACGTACAAAAACCACAATCGAACAAGGAAGAAAGAGACATGGCAGCAAAAGATAAAGAAGGTAGTGTTGAAAATGCACTCAACCAGATTCAACGACAATTCGGTAAAGGCTCCATCATGCGCCTCGGCTCCACTGCCGTTGAAGCAGTCCCCGTTATTTCTACGGGCTCATTAAGCCTGGATATTGCTCTGGGAGTGGGCGGGTTTCCCAAAGGACGAATCACCGAGATATATGGCCCGGAATCTTCAGGAAAAACAACCCTCGCTCTCCATGTGGTTGCAGAGGCACAAAAAAAAGGCGGGACAGCTGCCTTTATTGATGCCGAGCATGCGCTTGACACTGCCTATGCCCAACGTCTTGGAGTAGATGTGGACAACCTCCTGGTATCACAACCAGATTTTGGGGAACAGGCTTTAGAAATCGCCGAAATTCTCATTCGATCCGGGGGAGTTGATGTTATTGTTATCGACTCGGTGGCCGCACTTGTGCCAAAGGCTGAGATTGATGGTAATATCGGAGACTCCCACATGGGCCTTCAGGCTCGTCTTATGTCTCAGGCCATGCGTAAATTTGCTGGTGTATTAAATAAAAGCAACACTGTCCTGATCTTCATTAATCAGATCAGAATGAAGATAGGAGTTATGTTCGGCAACCCGGAAACCACCACAGGCGGTAATGCCCTCAAATTTTATTCTTCCATGCGTCTTGACATCAGAAGGATTGGGGCACTGAAGGACGGTCAGGAAGTGGTTGGTAACCGTACCAAGGTCAAGGTGGTAAAAAACAAGGTTGCTCCTCCCTTTCAAATAGCTGAATTTGATATTGTCTATGGCGAGGGTATCTCCAAGGAAGGAGACTTACTCGACTTGGCAGTGGAACAGGACATCATAGACAAAAGTGGCTCGTGGTACTCGTATCAAGATGAACGCATCGGGCAGGGTCGTGAAAATGCCAAACGATTTTTACAGGATCACCCTGAAATGTTCAGTGACATAGACCAGAAAGTGCGTATGGGCTTTGGCCTGGCCGACCTTCCAGAGAGCAGTGAAGACGAGGTCCCAAAACCAAAAGAATAGACAGCCGGCGGCTGGAAATGAAGCGTCACCCTTTTCCGGCCGCCATGATGGCCTGTTGTTATTTCCTGATTTTCTCGATCAATGCTGTGGTTGAAGTATCACTCACAAAGGCGATTCTCTCGACTCGTCCGCCCGTTGCCTTCACTTCCCTTGCACCCACAATATCATCCTCTTCCCAGTCGGCACCTTTTACCAAAACATCGGGAGACAAGCGTTCAATGAGATTAAGCGGGGTATCTTCTCCAAAAAGTACAACGGCATCAACACAACCAAGCGCGGCAAGTACCCTGGCTCTCTGGAGTTCATTGTTTATGGGGCGTCCCGGCCCCTTAATGGAAGAAATCGACTGATCATCATTAAGCCCCAGGATCAGAAAGTCTCCCTGCCTGCGAGCCTTTTGCAAATAATCAACATGACCGGCGTGCAAAATATCAAAGCAGCCATTGGTAAAGACTATCTTCTGCCCGGCCATTTTTCGGCAGACGACTTTCTTTTCAAGTTTCTCCAAAGAGAGCACCTTGTCACAATCCTCAACTGCCCAAGGAGCAGGCGCCACACTGTTAAAACGTTGCCGCAATTCAGCCAGAACCTCCCTGTTAGCTGGGACTACTTGTGACATCTGTCCCCTTCCAGCTTCAGCCAGGATTTCGCCATCCGGTGCAATAACAAGAGAATGCCCGCCCATCTTCAAGCCCTGCCAGCTTCCGCACGCATTGGCAGCAACCACAAAAGCCTGATTTTCTATGGCTCGTGCCTGAAGGAGAACCTTCCACTGCCCGATACGTGCCAGAGGCCATTGGGCAGACATTAAAAGAATCTCTGCCCCTTGAGAGCACTGCGAACGCACTGTATCAGGAAACCGAAGATCATAGCAGACAAAACCGCCGACTAACTGATCTCCGTCACTCAAGGCAATGGGCTCGGGTCTGTTGCCGGCCTGAAACCATTCATCCTCCTGCCACAGAGAAAACAGATACTGTTTTGCAATGGAAGGAGAGCCGGATGCACCAATTCCTGAAAAGAACAATGTGTTATACAAGGAGCCATCCTTCTTAAAAGGAAGCGACCCTCCAATAACTACATTGTGAGCCTGAGCCAACTCTTCCACCTCATCAAGAAGTTCCGGAACATCATCACTCAATTGCGCGAGTCTCCCATAGAGGAACCCTGTGCCCCACAGTTCCGGCAATGCCAACAAGCTACCGGGAGGCGGTGCCAAGGCTCTCAGGTTCTCCTTAACCTGACGAATATTTTCCCTCATGTCCCCTGCCTGTATCTCAAACTGAAGAAAACCAAGATGGGAAACCCTTCCTTCAAACACAATCACACTCCCTGCAATAAAGATGAACACCTGTGAACTGATGCTGGTGCAGACATCAGCGCAAAAGGTACTGTAAATTTGCAATCATCGCTTGTAACTTAAACCCTGTACTTCAGGTGCAACTTACTCACGGGACACCGTATTTTTCTCCAGGCACGCAGAATTTCCCTGCCCCAACAGAAAGCTACTCCAGGTATTTACCAGTCAGTTGTGATACGGTGCACACGGAGATTTCACCATCGTGATACAGGCGGACTTCCTCATTATCCTCTAAAAGTTGCTGCAATAAATCATCCCGCACACTGCCATCAAGCAAGCCGATGGTCTTTGCGGCCAGCCCGCGTACCGTGGCATCGGGTGATTGAATATAGGGGAGCAAATCAGAAACAATCCCCTGTTGCACCATCAATGCCTGACGTTTCTCTGCCAGTCGACAGACCCCCCAAAGCAGCCCCTGTTGCAATGCCGGAAGTTCGAGGAAATTCCCATCCTGATGATCAAGTGGCCCATCTGGAAGCATATAGGAAATAAGCATATGCAAATACTCATCACAAAGACCTTGGTGATGACACATTGCCTCCGCCATGGCTTCCGGGGCTCCCCATCCTATTCCACCCGACTCATCATTCAAACTCCAGAGATAGCGACGCATAACAATTCGCGCAGCCTCCATATCCTTCTCTGCAAGCCGTGCCAGTACCTCACCAAAGATTGTTACTGTATGCCAGCGAAGCCGCTCTTCCGGCCTGTACAGAGCTGAAAAAAGTGGGTTAACCAGTCCGTGTTCATCGTATTTCAGTAAAGCATTCCGACTTTTTGCCAAATCACCCTCAGCCAAAAGCTCAAGAACCTTTTTCTTAATTTTTCTGTTCATTCATCTCTCCCTGGTCATCATACAAGTTACGCATATATTTCATATTCCCTCAAAGATAAACATTCGAGGGACCCCTCACAGGAGTACGCGACGTACATTCGAAAACCACCGAATCTGTAACTGCTTACAGGGGAATTTGAATATAAAGATCACCAGAATAGGACGATAAACACACACGATCTGCTGGAAAGGTCATGTCCGACTATTGAGTAGGTAGACTGAATACCCGTTTTGACAGCTCTGAATCAAGAAAAAACAATCCACTTGAATCATTACCAATCAACCTGAGTCGATCCACTATTTCACCAACAGTGGCTTCTTCCTCAACCTGTTCGGTGATAAACCAGTCCAAAAATGCCTTTGCTGCATGATCACGAGTATCCAGTGCAACGTCGATTAAGTTATTAATGAGTTCCGTGACGCTCTGTTCATGAGCCAGAATATGCTCAAAGGCTGCGAGTGGCGTTTCCCACTGAACCTGTGGTTTATCAATAGCCTCAAACTCAGCCCGCCCCCCACGTTCATGAACATAATCATAGATTTTCATACCATGAAACATCTCTTCCTGTACCTGGGCACGCATCCACCTGGCAAAGCCATTAAGGCTCAGAGACTGGAAATAAGATTCCATCGCCAAATACAGATAACTGGAATACAGTTCCGCATTCACCTGCTTGTTCAATGCTTTTTCCATTTTCTCCTTCATTTGTTTCACCTTTACTTCCTGTTTTTTTGATTTGTTTTTTAACGGATCACCATTCACTCATTTGAGTGGGTTTCGCATTATCAGACTCAAACATCATCATCAATACGCTTCATCCCTTCCATTAACATTCCCATAAATCCACCAAGCACATCCAACTCGCTATCACTCCGACTTAAACCCTGAACAAATTTGAAACGCCCCTCGGCAATGGATAAGATGTCATAAAAGGCCTCACGCCCCCCTTTTCCATTGTATGTCGCAAAAACGAGCTCTCCTTCATTAAAGAGAAGCGTGGCTTTCGTCTCTCCCGCTTCCAGTTTCAATCGGCCTGTTTTTTGGTTCGAGTTGATCATTTGACACAGTTCAAGCGGTGGGATATCAGCCAGTTGCCCAACCATCCCGGACGAAAGTTCCTCTGCCCGCTGTTCATTAATAGTCGTTATCCTGCTCACCAGCAGCTTATAGAAAAAAACCTGAAGAGTTGGAAAACGGTTCAAGACATAGCGAAAATTTTTCTGACTAAGACTTGCAATCTGACAAGGTTCCAGAGCCATGATAGTTGTAGTAACACGATCTCCAGATAAAAGGCTCATCTCACCAAAAACATCACCACGCCCCATTTCTGCAAGAGTGACTCCATCTTCATCCAGAACTTCCACTTTTCCTGATATAATAATAAAGAGACTGGATGCTGAATCACCCTTTTGAATAATAGGGAACCCCCAACTATACTCTTCAAAAACCAACAGGGTTGCAAGATCGAGAAGGTCGTCGTCGGAGAGTGGTTGAAAGATATCAATGCTGCGAAGCAGACCCGCAAACCGCCCAACGGACTTCAGTTTTTCCCGCCGCTCCGATGCAGCCAGAAGTTTCATCTGAATTGTTGCAAATTCTTTCTCTTTTTTAAACTCGAAGCGGATAATCCCGGTACAGCATCCACATTCAAATTTTGTTTTCTTCCGACTCCCCTGGAGGTACCGTTCAAAGGCGATGTCTTCCGAAGCAAGTTCGATAATATCATTTGTCAGGATAAGACAGGTGGGTTTGGCTGCCGGCAGTTTAAGGATGCCCGAGTCTATATGCAATTCTTCACCCACATTGTATAACGGACAATGTCTTTCTTCGGTGATTATAAAAACACCGTTACGAAACTGCATGGTCTCTCCTCAAAAAACATCAGTCGGAACGACCAAAAAATATATATATCAGAAAGGCGAGCAACCCCGCACCACCGAATAAAACCGGCAGAATCTTGCCCATCTCCAACTCACCATCAACGACCAGTGTCTGCATATACTCTGTGCCGCTTACATACCAGACAGCGACAAAGGCGGCGATAACAATCAAATCTTTAAACGACTGTTTGTACAGCAGATACCCAACAGCAAGAACAAAAGGAACCATAAACCAGGGATTCGTAAACAAACCGACATAATCAACATTTGCAACCTGTTTCTGAATGTGAGTCGAATCAACCCAACTCAATATTCTACTAAAAAATTCTCCCATAAATTCTGCTCCTCTTTGATTGAAATACGTTACATCGGGTCACAAAAAAAAAGACTCCGTCGGAATTGAGAAATACTCTATTATTCTCAATACTCTTTAGCATTCTAGCGTAAGAAACTCTTTTTATCACGCACCTTTTTTTTACTACTGACTGAAGCTTCCCCAACCTCCAGCAATCTTTCTTTCTGGCGAAGTTTTCGACGAAGTTCAGCCTCTTTATGGCGTCGTCTAGCCACCTCCGAATCAAGGAGCAAAGGTGGGACAGGGGCTGCTTTCCCATCTTTTCCCAAGCCGACATAAGTGAGATATGCAGAGTTAATGTGCCTCACCTCACCGGTTTCAAGATTTTCTGCATCTACTCGAACCCCTATCTCCATACTGGAACGCCCCACGTGGTTCAAGCTTGCCTGAAAAGTAAGTAACTCTCCTATATACGCTGGTTGCTTGAAAACCATGCGGTCTATGGACACTGTCACTACATTCATCCGGCTGTGGCGCTTGGCAACCACACCTCCCGTTGTGTCAATATGCTTCAAAATGACTCCACCATGCAGGTTTCCTGCCGCATTGGCATCCTGTGGAAGTACCAGATGAGTCATAATCACCCGCGAATCTTTAAAAGATTTAGGCTCCATTTTACCCCCATTTTATGTAACCGCTTCCTGAAGAGATTAAAAAATAATTATCAACCATGAAAAAGGAGATGGCAACTCATTTTTCATTATGCCAGCTGACAACTACCCTATCATCACGCTCAGCTATCTGGCCAGCGACTTTCGCACTGACGACTTCAAAAGTATCACCATATTTCACTATCGCCAACTTTCCACAACTTAACTGCTCCACCATTTCCGCAGCGACGAATATTCGTTCTATACGTCTCTGTTCAACAAAATGATAGGCTTCTCCAAACTCATCACGTTCCTGTCTGTTTTGTTCTATGAGCTGCCTGACCTGGGCCTTCCGTTCATGTTTCAGTTTTTCCTCAGCACGTATCCTGTTCAGTTCACGATTCCGTGCTGCCTGCTCTGCCTGCTCCTTTTGAGCCTTCCTGCTTATATCAGAGGAATTGCCCTGTTTATTCTGTTTACGGTTAAGATGTTTTTCCCGTTTAACTTTATTGGCCTGCTTTTTATTCACCAGACCCGCCTTCAAGAGTTGCTCCTGAAATGGATTTCCCATGGTTTTTATTTTCCTTACAAGGTAAT
>CAMZKT010000016.1 GCA_947311435.1 uncultured Desulfocapsa sp. | reverse complement strand
TGGTTATGATCTGGCCGGCATTCATAATATAGGCAAAATCGCAGACCTGGAGGGTTTCTCTTACGTTATGGTCAGAAATAAGGACTCCAATGCCCTTATCTTTTAATCCTTTGATGAGTTTTTGCAGGTCAGCCACTGCCAGGGGGTCGATACCGGCAAAGGGTTCATCGAGTAAAATAAACTCAGGCCTGGTAGCAAGGGCGCGCATGATTTCAACCCTTCTTCGTTCCCCACCAGACAGAGCATGACCTTTGTTGTCACGTAGGTATTCGATTTTGAGCTCTTCCATAAGTGCATCAATGCGATTGTTGATTTCGTTTTTTGCAAGACCCAATGGCTCAAGAACAATGCGAATGTTTTCTTCCACCGTGAGTTTTTTAAAAACCGATGGTTCCTGTGCGAGGTATGAGATACCTTTTTGAGCCCGTTTGTGAATGGGCAGTTTTGTTATTTCTTCATTGTTCAGTAATACGCGCCCCTCGTCTGGACGAACAAATCCGGCAATGGAATAAAAGGAGGTTGTTTTCCCCGCACCGTTGGGGCCAAGGAGACCTACAACGGCACCAGTGGTGACTTGGAGGCTGACCCCATCAACCACTGTTCGCTTTCTGTAACGCTTGACAATCCTGTCGGTTTCGAGTTGTGACATGGTTATTGTGGAGTGAGAGTGGCTCTCACACGACCTGTTTTCCTAGTTTTTCCAGAATTACCACCGACTGTTGCAGAAGATCTGCTGCCAACAACTTCAGAGCGCCCTTCATCAAGGTAATAAATAATGGTGTCTCCGCTGACAAGGTTTGCGTCTTGCCATGCTTTGGCGTTTCCACTCAAAATAACTTTACGTTCTTTTGCGAGGTAATTCATGGTGTGGCCGGTACCTAGCCATTCTCCCTTCGTTACTTCAACATTTCCAATGCATTTGAGACGCTTGACTTCCTGTTTTTTCCCCTTTTCGGCAGCTGTATAGTAAACTGTCATTTTATCGGAGCGGATACGGACATCAGCCTGGGCAGCATCAACATTTCCTTTAAAAAGAACAGTGTTGTCCGCTTCGAGTGATGTCATGTGATCTGCTTCGATGGTGATGGGAGCATTGGCAGCAAAAATTGGGGAAACAGAGAACAGAAAGAGAAACAAAAGAAAATAGGTAAGCCTATATGGTTGTTTGTTCGGCACAACGAATCTCCAAAAAAATCGTATTGGGAATGGTTTTATTGCAATTAGCGGGCCTATTATAATCGCGCTTGTGAAAAAAGTAAAGAACTCCCGGTGGCGAGTGGGGGAAAGAGTGCTTTACTTCGTCTATTCAACTCATTAGAATGGTGTAGAACAGGATGTTTGTTTGTATGTGTTTGTTTTAAGGGATAATGTCAGGATAGCGATAAGGATAAGAAAAGATGCAGGAAAGTATTGACAGGGCTAAAGGTCTCATCGAATCACTCCCGTATATGCAGGAATTCCGGCATAGAACCGTGGTGATTAAATATGGTGGACATGCCATGGTGGATGAAAATCTGAAAAAACAATTTGCACTCGATGTTATCTTGATGAAACATATCGGTATAAACCCGGTAATTGTTCATGGCGGTGGCCCGCAGATCAATCGTCTCCTGGATAGGTTGGAGATAAAACCCTGCTATGTTCAGGGGATGCGGGTTACAGATGGTGAAACCATGAGTGTGGTGGAGATGGTTCTTGTGGGGAAGGTGAACAAGGAGATTGTGGGGAGTATCAATCACTGTGGTGGCCGTGCCGTTGGGCTTTCCGGTCGGGATGGAGATCTTATCTGTGCTGAAAAGATGCGTGTAAGTAAAAAAAATGATGAAGTTTTGAAAGATGCACCGTCGGAACTTATTGATCTTGGACGGGTGGGACGGGTGACACGGGTGAACCCTGAAATCTTACAGGCACTTGAACAGAATGACTTTATCCCGGTTATAGCACCTGTCGGAGTGGGAGAGGATGGCCAGGCCTTTAATATCAACGCAGACGTTGTGGCTGGTGCAGTTGCTGCAGAACTTAAGGCTGAAAAACTTGTGTTGCTTACTGATGTGGCAGGGGTTCAGGACGGAAAGGGTACTTTATTGAAGTCTCTGGAAAAAGAGACTTTGGAAACATTGATTGAAAACGACACCGTTGGTGGTGGTATGATCCCCAAGGTACGTTGTTGCGTTGATGCTTTGAGCCGTGGCGTAGGGAAAACTCATATTATAGATGGAAGGGTGGAGCATGCCATTTTGCTTGAAATATTTACAAAAGACGGGATAGGGACGGAGATAGTTTGATGAGTGGTGAAAATGCAGGATGGGCTGAAAGGGGTGATAAGGTGTTAATAGGAACATACGCAAGATATCCGGCGGCCATGGTAAAGGGAGAAGGATGCATATTAACTGATGCAGAAGGGCGTGAGTATCTGGATTGCCTTGCAGGGATTGCCGTATGCAGTCTGGGGCATTGTCATCCCGCTGTAACCGAAGCAGTCTGCCGGCAGGCAAAGGAGCTGGTTCATGTGTCCAATCTATATTATACTTGCCCCCAGACGGAACTCGCTGAATTGTTGACGAGAAATTCCTTTGCCGATCAGGTTTTTATGGCAAACAGCGGTGCGGAGGCCAATGAAGCAGCAATAAAGCTTGCGCGAATCTGTGCAGGGCCTGAGCGATATGGAATTATATCACTTACCGGGTCCTTTCATGGCAGAACTCTGGCCACCGTTGCCGCAACAGGCCAGCCTAAGTTCTGGGAAGGTTTTGAACCCATGCCCGAAGGCTTTTCCCATGCACCTTTTGGGAACCTGGATGTTCTGGAGGCTATGATTACCGATCAGACCTGTGCGATTCTTTGCGAACCCTTACAAGGCGAGGGTGGTGTTCGCCCGCTTGATGTGGAGTATTTGCAGGGGGTGGCGGGTCTTTGTAAAAAACATAATCTTTTGCTCTTGTTTGATGAGATTCAAACCGGGATTGGACGAACCGGGAGCCTTTTTGCTTATGAACAACTTGGAATAGTTCCGGATATTATGACTGTGGCCAAGGCACTCGGCAACGGGTTGCCCATTGGTGCAATGCTCACCAGAAAGGAGCTTGCGGCATCCTTGGTACCGGGTACCCACGGTTCGACCTTTGGCGGGAACCCCGTGGCTGCTGCTGCGGCTGTTGCCACACTCAACATTATATTGGGAGATGGCTTTCTTGCTTCTGTAAAAGAGAAAGGTGAGTATTTACAGGCAGGACTGGAAAAGTTGGCTTTGCGTTTTCCTGCGCTCGTTGCAGGTGGTCGGGGGATGGGGCTTATCCGGGGGCTGGTGCTTACTGAAAAGGGTGTTGAAAAGGGTGCGGACATGGTGAATAAGCTGTTTGGCAAGGGAGTACTTATTAATTTTGCCGGCAACGCGGTTCTCAGGTTTTTGCCGCCTCTTATCATAACAAAGAGTGAAATTAGACAATTACTGGCTGCCTTAGAGGAAGTATTGGCGGCATATGAGGTCTGACATGGTCTTTTCACGAAAATCTTTGCAAATCGATCCTGTTTTGGGTAAGTATGCTATCTTTCCCCCGATGAAGAGCGATTGGGCTGGGGGGTTGAGCTAATAAGACGGAATAGCAATAAAAACCGTCTGTAGAAAAAAGATGTCATTTATGCAACGCCATTTACAGTCACTAGACGATTTCACTAAAGATGAGTTAGTAGGTTTTATTGACCGCGCAATCCTGCTGAAGAAAGAGAGTGCAGCAGGAGTCAGCCACCAACAATTGGCAGGTAAGATTGTTGGTCTAATATTCGAGAAACCCTCCACGAGAACAAGAGTTTCTTTTGAGTCTGCCATGTACGGTCTTGGAGGGCAGGTGATATTTCTTTCCGGACGTGATACTCAGCTCGCCCGTTCCGAGCCTTTAAAGGATATGGCGCGTGTCATGGCTCGTTATGTGGACGGGATAGTTGTGCGAACCTATGGGCAGGAAGTCGTGGCAGAACTTGCGGAGTATTCTGCCGTTCCGGTGATCAATGCGCTCACCGATCTGCATCACCCCTGCCAGATTCTAAGCGATATTATGACCGTGGTGGAAAAAAAAGATGCCATTGAAGATGTGAAAGTCGCTTGGATTGGTGATGGTAACAATATGGCTAATTCCTGGATCCAGGCTGCCGGACGGATTGGATTTGAATTGATCCTGGCCTGCCCTGAAAATTATGATCCCGATCCTGCGATATTGGCATCAGCACAGAAAGAAGCGGTGAAACCGATTGTTGTAACACGCAGCCCACAGGAGGCTGTGGCTGAGGCAGATGTGATCAACACAGATGTCTGGGCTTCCATGGGGCAAGAAGATGAGCAACAGGAACGTCTGGCCATTTTTAAGCCACTGCAGATCAATGCAGAACTCATGGCAATGGCACCTGCGGATGCCATTGTCCTGCACTGTCTGCCGGCGCATCGTGAAGAAGAGATTACTGAAGAGATTCTCGAGTCTGAGCGTTGCGTTGCTTTTGACCAGGCAGAGAATAAGATGCATATGCACAAGGCGATACTCGAACAGCTATTGAAAGGATAGAAAATGGATGTGAAAAAAATAGTACTGGCCTATTCCGGAGGTCTCGATACTTCAGTGATTCTGAAGTGGCTGGCTGAGGAATATGAATGCCCCGTTGTCGCTTATGCTGCTGATGTCGGGCAGACGGAAGACTGGGATGCGATACGGGAAAAGGGGATGACCACTGGTGCCGATAAGGTGATTATCTCTGATCTGCGTAAGGAGTTCGTGGAAGATTATATATTCCCTGCTTTTCGCTGTAATGCCATTTACGAGGGGGCATACCTTCTTGGAACGTCCCTTGCGCGACCAATTATCGCCAAGGAGCAGGTGCGTATTGCCCATGCAGAAGGAGCAGATGCTTTAAGCCATGGTGCCACAGGAAAAGGGAATGACCAGGTTCGTTTTGAACTGGGTTATCTGGGGATAGACCCTTCTTTAAAAGTTATCGCCCCTTGGCGAATCTGGGATCTTAACTCCCGGGCAAAACTTGAAGAGTTTGCTCAAAAACATTCTATTCCGGTACCCACCACAAAAAAAAATCCGTACAGCTCTGATGAGAATATTCTTCATATCAGCTTTGAAGGTGGATTGCTTGAGGATCCCTGGAATGAACCGGATGAAGATATGTATCGGCTTTCCGTCTCTCCTGAAAATGCTCCGGACAAGCCGACTTACATTGAGATTGATTTTGTAAAGGGTGATCCGGTGGCCATAAATGGCGAACGAATGGATCCTTTACCGCTGTTTGAAGCACTGAATAAGGTTGCAGGAGCCAATGCAGTGGGGCGTCTTGACTTGCTGGAAAATCGCTTTGTCGGTATGAAGTCCCGTGGTGTATATGAAACTCCAGGAGGAACCTTGCTTCGGAACGCGCACAGAGATCTTGAAACCCTGTGTCTTGATCGGGAAGTAATGCGTATCAGGGATTCTCTGGTGCCGAAGTATGCACAGCTTGTATACAATGGTTTTTGGTTTTCCCCGGAACGGGAATTGCTTCAGGTAACCATGGACGAGAGCCAGAAAACAGTGAACGGCACGGTGCGGATGAAACTGTACAAGGGGAATTGTGTGGCTGTTGGGAAGAAATCCGATCAATCATTGTATCAGGAGAGTTTCGCCACATTTGAAGAAGATGATGTGTATGACCAGGCAGACGCAGGTGGGTTTATTCGCTTGAACGGGCTGCGGTTAAAGATTGCAGCCATGCAGAACAGGTAAAAAATCCCTGAAACCGTATTATGTACATTTTAAAATTAACCTAAATCCAGCACTTGAACTTCGCATCTCCGATAAGCTTGTCAGTTGCAGGATTTAGATTAAATCTCATCATTTATCGTCAGTAAATTAAATACACCTTGGAAGGCAATGTCAAGCAAAGGGAATAATAACCAATCACAGAAGCTCTGGGGTGGTCGTTTTGAAGAGGCCACAGCGGCATCTGTGGAGGCTTTCACCGAATCCATCAGTTACGATAAACGGCTGTATCGCTATGATATTGAAGGGAGTAAGGCACATGCCACCATGCTTGCTGCCAACAATCTGCTGACACGGGATGAACTGAGAAGTCTCATTGATGGTCTGTCTGCCATTCAGAAAGACATTGAAGAGGGGGATTTTCTCTTCAAGAGTGAGCTTGAAGATATTCATATGAATATTGAGAAGGCTCTTATCGATGCCATAGGCCCGACCGGTGCCAAACTGCACAGTGCGCGAAGCAGGAACGATCAGATTTCTCTGGATCTTCGCCTGTATCTTCGCGATCAGTGTGACAGGCTGATGGGTTTACTTGATGATACCCAAAGGGCCTTTGTTGTACTCGCCAGAAAGTACATGGGGAAGGTGATGCCCGGCTATACTCATCTTCAGCGTGCTCAACCGGTACTGATTGCCCATCATATGATGGCTTATTATGAGATGTTTGGGCGAGATAAGGACCGGCTCGCAGATTGTCGAAAACGAATTAATGTTCTTCCGCTTGGGGCTGCCGCCATGGCAGGAACGGGGCTCCCCATTGACAGGGAAATGGTCGCGGATCTTCTTGGCTTTGATGCTGTTACAGCCAACTCCATGGATACCTCTGGAGACCGTGATTTTGCCATGGAGTTTGTTTCCTGTTGCACCATGATCCAACTTCACCTTTCGCGTCTTTCTGAAGAATTGGTACTCTGGTCAAGTCAGGAATTCTCTTTTGTTCAGATTGCAGATAAGTTTTGCACCGGCTCCTCCATTATGCCCCAGAAAAAGAACCCGGATATTCCAGAACTGATTCGTGGCAAGTCAGGAAGGGTTGTGGGTAGTCTTATGTCTCTTATAACACTGATGAAAGGCTTGCCGCTGACGTATAATCGTGACCTCCAGGAAGACAAGGAACCTGTTTTCGATGCTGTGGATACGGTATCTGCTTCTCTTGCAATTATGGCTGAAATGCTGGGTAATTTGAAGTTCAATACAGAGCGAATGGAAGATGCGACGAAAACAGGTTTTATAACGGCCACTGATCTGGCCGATTATCTGGTGATGCACAACGTACCTTTCCGTGAAGCTCATGGAATAGTGGGTCGGGCAGTTGCTGCGTGTATAGAGAAGGGCTGTGAATTGACGGATTTAAGTCTTGAGGACATGAGAGGATTTTCTCCAGTTATCGGCCATGATATCTTTGAAGTCTTAAGTGTGGAAGGATCTGTGAATTCAAGAAAGAGTACTGGTGGGACGGCCGGTATGCAGGTTGAAAAGGCAGTTAATTCTGCGGAAAAAAAAATGGGAATTGGAGAGTAAGATGTTAAAAAAAACACGAATTGCAGGAACAATGCTTCTTACTGGAGTGCTCTTTCTGGCAGGGGGGTGTGGCTATAAAACAACCCCTGTGCCTCCTGACTCTATTGTCCCAAAGGCAATCGAGGATTTACGATATACTGTTAATGAAAAAGGTGTTACTCTGAAATGGTCGTATCCGAAAAAAACCATCAGAGGAACAGATCTTAGTGATGTGGCAAGCTTTGATTTGTATCGTGCAGTGGTGCCGCTTAAAGACTACTGTTCGACCTGTCCCATCCCGTTCAGTGACCCCATTCAGATTGCAGGTGGCGTTGTCGATCCTGAAGGTAATCGCCAGGCGACCTATGAAACCGTGCTACTTCGTTCAGGACACAAGTATTTTTTTAAGGTGAGTGCACGAACAAGCTGGTGGGCTGCAGGGGCTGATTCAAATATTATCTCCTTTGTCTGGCATACACCTGCTAAAGGACCCCAGGGGGTGATAGCTAAAGCTTCAGACTCCAGTGCCATGATAAGCTGGGAACCGGTTGTTGAATTGATGGATGGTCAGGTTGCAAACTACCCAATACGTTATCTGGTACAACGAAGTAAGGATGAGAAGAGTTTTAAAACTATAGGTGAAGCTACGGCTGGAACGAAATATTTTGACAGAGCACTCAAGAACGGAGTCACCTACTATTACAAGATTCAATCGATCCTCATGGTTGATGATAATCCTGTGAATGGCGGTTTTTCCAACACCGTAAGCGTTGTAGCCGTTGACCAGACACCCCCTGCTCCTCCGTCGGGAGTTACAGTAGTACAGACCGATGGTGGTGTTAAAATATTTTGGGACAAATCCCGGGAAGTGGATGTCAAGGGCTATAGAATATACAGGCGCGAGGCGGTGGATAAAAAAATAACAAAAATCGGCGATGTCAGTGGTATATATACTATCTTTGAAGACACCAGTGTTCCAGAAGATAAAACCTGTTATTATTCCGTCACGGCCTATGATGGAGCCGATATTCCTAATGAAAGTGAACGATCCCAGGAGGCAGGAGCAAGGCACTAATGGAGCAAGACACTCACCATCTTCTTTGTGCGGGGAGACGAACTAATGAGGGCACTTTTCTTTGCAAATGGCATTGTGTAATAAAACAAAATTCTGATACTGAATTAATATGAATCACTTCCAATATAAAAACGGTCAACTCTATTGTGAGGATATTCCGGTAAAGGATATCGCAAAAGAGATTGGCACTCCTTTCTATCTCTACTCTAAAGCAACCTTGACTCGTCACTTCAAGGCCTTTGATTCAAGCTTTGCCGATGTGGATCATTTGACCTGCTTTGCGGTGAAAAGTTGTTCAAATATCGCCGTCTTGTCGCTCTTTGGAAGCCTAGGTGGAGGAGCAGATATTGTCTCCGGAGGTGAGTTGTTTCGAGCACTTAAGGCAGGTGTTAAGCCTGAGCGGATTATCTATTCCGGTGTGGGGAAAACTGAGGAAGAGTTACGCTATGGTTTGCAATCCGGGATTTTACTTTTTAATGTCGAGTCGGAACAGGAATTGTATCGCCTGAATACTGTTGCCGGTGATATGGGAAAGAAAGCTCCTGTTGCCTTCCGGGTGAATCCGGACGTGGACCCTAAAACACATGCGTATATTTCAACGGGGCTATCAAAGAATAAATTTGGTGTCCCTATAAATGAAGCCCTTGCACTCTATCTTCTGGCTGAAAAAATGGAAGGTATTGATGTGAAAGGGGTAAGTTGCCATATTGGTTCCCAGTTAACTCGTATTTCACCTTTTGTTGAGACACTGAAAAAGATAAAAGCTTTTGTCCATCATCTGGCAGAGAAGGGAATTTTCATTCAATATATCGATCTTGGTGGCGGGGTGGGGATTGTTTATGACGATGAAGAACCTCCTCATCCTGAAGAGTATGCAGAAGCTATCAAAAAAGAAATGGGGAACCTTTCAGTAACACTTATTTTCGAACCCGGCAGGGTTATTGTCGGGAATGCCGGGATAATGGTAACAGAAGTGCAGTATACCAAGACCAACCGGGGTGGCGAAAAAGAAAAACACTTTGTCGTCGTTGATGCAGGTATGAATGATCTCACTCGTCCCAGTCTGTATGGTGCCTATCATGGTATTCGGCCAATAACAGAAGATCGGAAAATGTATCAGGTTGTCGATATTGTTGGGCCGATTTGTGAAACAGGAGATTTTCTTGCGAAGGATATGAACTTCCCACGGGTTGAGCAGGGAGATTTGCTGGCTGTACTCAGTGCAGGAGCCTATGGGTTCACCATGGCTTCCAATTACAATTCCAGGCCTCGTGTTGCAGAAGTCATGGTTGCAGGCGATCGATTCGAGGTCATTCGTCGTCGTGAAACCATGGAGCAATTGATTCAAGGCGAAATCATACCTGACTTCTTGGAGAAATAGAATGGATATCGAATTTCCCGTACCCTTTGCCAAAATGAGTGGTACGGGCAATGATTTTATAGTTATAGACAACCGAAGAGTGTTGGTTTCCCGAAAGGAGCAATCAGCTTTTGCAGCAAAGGTGTGTCGACGTATGTTCTCTGTAGGTGCTGATGGGGTGATCTTTATTGAAAAATCTGAGAAGGCAGATTTTAGTTGGCAGTTTTATAACGCGGATGGTTCCATCGCTGAAATGTGTGGAAATGGTGCCAGGTGTGCAGCCAGGTTTGCACATGCCAAGGGCATTGCCGACCAAAAAATGTGTTTTGAGACTCTGGCGGGAATCATTGAAGCAGAAGTGTTTGACAATGATGACGTGAGCCTTCTTATGACTCCACCCTTTGATTATCGCACCGATCTTACTGTTGATCTCGATGGCAGACAGCAGGAAGTGTTTTTCATGAACTCCGGTGTGCCTCATGCAGTTCTTTTTGTTGATGAGGATGTGGATATTCCGGTGAAGAAGTGGGGGAGGATATTGCGGAACCATGAAATGTTTCAACCTGCTGGGACAAATGTAAATTTTGTTCAGATTTTGGAATATGGTGGTATTCGTGTGCGAACCTATGAACGTGGGGTCGAAGATGAAACCAAAGCTTGTGGTACAGGAGCCGTGGCAGGTGCAATTTTTGCAGCTGCCTTGTCTAAACGTAACTCGCCCGTAACAGTCACAACTTCAGGTGGAGACACATTAACCATCGTTTTTGAATTACAGGAAGACGGATCTGCAAAAAATGTTTATTTGCAGGGGCCGGCAGGAATTATATATATAGGCCAATTACTGGCCGATGCTCTAAAATAATAAACGAAGAAGAGAGAAAGCTGAAGTACCTGAATGTATTCCCTGTCAATTTTCAGGATTCAGCTTGTTTCTATTCGGGAGGAATGATGGAAAAGTATCATGGAGCTATTGTCGCAATCGTTACCCCATACATTGATGATAAGGTTGATGAACAGGGCTTGATTGATCTGATTGAATTTCAGATTGCTGAGGGAACGCACGGGATTGTTCCCTGTGGCACCACGGGTGAGTCGGCAACACTTGGGTTTGATGAACATAAACGAGTTATTGAACTGACTGTGAACACCGTAAATGGTCGAGTTCCCGTCATTGCAGGGACGGGTGCAAATAATACCAAAGAAGCCATTGATTTGACTCAAAGTGCCAAAGACTGTGGTGCCGATGCTGTTCTTTCAGTGACTCCTTACTATAACAAGCCCAGTCAGGAAGGACTTTATCAGCACTTTAAGACTGTCTGTGATGCTGTGGATATCCCTACAATCCTGTACAATGTTCCAAGTAGAACATCTATTAATCTACTCCCTGAAACAGTTGCCCGTCTTGCACAACTTGATGCTGTTATTGGTATCAAAGAGGCTTCGGCATCTCTTAGTCAGATAAGTGACGTGATTCGTCGATGTCCCGATGACTTTATTGTTCTCTCTGGTGACGATTTTACTGCAATGCCTACGGTGTTCATTGGTGGGAAGGGTGTTATTTCCGTAACCTCCAACGTATATCCTCGTGGTATGGCAGATCTGATGGAAGCGGCTCTTTCAGGAGATATTGGGAAAGCCAATGAAATGCACTATAAGTTGTTTCCTCTCATAACCGCCATGTTTGCTGCGCCGAATCCGGTTCCAGCCAAGAAAGGATTGGAATTAATGGGTAAAATAAAGAGTGCTTTGCCACGATTACCCTTGACTACAATAGACGAAAAGGCCCTGAATGAACTAACTGGAGCCATGACGGAAGCAGGTTTGCTATAGATTCAGCCAACGCTGGGACGACACTCTGTGTCGGGTGAAATGATCCTGAAAGTGAAAATTGAAAAAAGAAAAATAATTATATTATGGTAAATGTAATCGTTGCAGGTGCCTCCGGAAGAATGGGGACACGTATTGGATATATGGTGTCACAGCATCCTGAACTCAACTACGCAGCAGCCTTTGAGGCGGCAGGTAGCCCGGCATTGGGGCGTGATCCTGGTGAAATGGGTGGCTGGGGGAGTACGGGAGTAAAGATTGAAGAAGGCTTGGAAGCTGTGATTGACAAGGGAGATGTTATTATTGATTTTACCTTTCATACAGCAAGTATGGGATTTGCCAAAATTGCTGCTGCCCACCAAACGGCCATGGTGATTGGAACCACCGGGCTTTCCACCGAGGAACTCGCTGAATTAAAAGTTCTTGCCGGGAAGTTTCCCTGTGTGCAGGCTCCCAATATGGCTGTTGGTGTGAATGTTCTTTTTAAACTTGCAGCTAAAACAGCATCCATACTTGGAGATGATTACAATATAGAAATTGTAGAACTTCACCATAACAAAAAAAAGGATGCGCCTTCGGGTACTGCCCTGAAAATTGCTGAAATGGCGGCCTCTGGGGTAAACAGGAACCTCGCTGAGGTTGGGGTCTACGAGCGGAATGGGATCATCGGTGAACGA
This sequence comes from uncultured Desulfocapsa sp., assembly GCA_947311435.1. Lineage (GTDB taxonomy): Bacteria > Desulfobacterota > Desulfobulbia > Desulfobulbales > Desulfocapsaceae > Desulfocapsa. The sequence continues at coordinate 18,428 of CAMZKT010000016.1, read as the reverse complement.
AGCATGGAAGAGATTGGTGTGCAGACTGTTCGTGGTGGAGATATCGTCGGTGAGCATACCATTTATTTCTGTGGTCCTGGAGAGCGAATCGAACTCACCCATCGTGCTCATAGTCGTGATAACTTCGCCCAGGGAGCTGCTAAGGCTGCTGCCTGGGTAGCAGGAAAAGAACCGGGCTTGTATTCGATGTTTGATGTCCTGGGGCTCCAGGATCTGTAGCAATTGTTGAAGACTAACAGGGTATGGATAGCTCTTGGCTCAAATCTTGGCGATAGCAAGAGTATCTTGCAGCAGGCATGGAAGGATCTTGGGACGGAAGCTCAAATAGAACTTGTCACTCTTTCAAGGCCATATGTTACTGAGCCAGTGGGGATGAAGAGTGAACACCTCTTTCTCAATGCTGTCGGGATTCTGGAAACAAACCATGTTCCTGAACAGTTGCTCGTTCTCTTACAGAAAGTGGAGCAGAATTTTGGGCGAATGCACAAGACGGGAACAGGGGGTTATCAGGATAGACTCCTGGATCTGGACATTCTCTACTTTGGTGAGCGAGTTTTAAAAACTCGGCAGCTTCAAATACCTCATCCTCACATCACTGAAAGGCTTTTTGTTTTAGCTCCCCTTGTTGAAATTGATCCTCTCCACCGCGATCTTCACAGCGGCAAGACTGCAGAAACCATGGAGGAGGAACTCCAGCAGCGAATGAAGGACGGAAAGCTGGCTCTCCAGGAAATTAAATCAGAGAGCTGGCTTTGATTAGTTCCTCGACTTTTAATAAAAATTAATATTATACTATTATTGTGCATCCAATTAAAGTAGTTGTCATAATCATTCTTTTATATCTTGGTTACAGGTTAGTGGTAAGTGACTGGAAAAAGAGAAAGAAGAAAGAGGAGAAGTCCTCTGAAACCAATCTGGGAAATGAAACGGTGGAAGATGTGCTGGTTGAAGACCCGATTTGTCACAAACTTGTGCCTAAACGCCAGGCTCTGCGTTTGAAATCACGAGAAACAGGTGAAATTGTATATTTCTGTGGTGAGGAGTGTTGCAATCTATTTGTTAGCCAAGAGGGAGAAAAGAAATGAAGTTTTTTATAGATACTGCCAATATTGAAGAGATTAAAAAAGGTGTGGATATGGGGTTGGTCGATGGGGTGACTACAAATCCGTCACTTATTGCCAAAGAAGATAAACCCTTCGAACAGATTTTAAGAGAGATTGTAGCTGTTGTTGATGGCCCGATCAGCGCTGAAGTCGTGAGCCTTGAAACTGATGGAATGGTAGAGGAAGCTAAAAAGCTTGCTGCTATGAGCGACAATATCGTCATTAAGATCCCTATGATAATGGAGGGAGTCAAAGCTGTGAAGCAGTTGACAGCTTTGGGTATTAAGACGAATGTAACCCTCGTTTTTTCTGCTGCTCAGGCACTTTTGGCTGCAAAGGCAGGGGCTACCTATGTGAGTCCCTTTGTCGGTCGTCTTGACGATATCGGTACATCCGGGATGGATCTGATCGGAGATATAATGTCAATACTCCGGAATTATGGTTTTCAGACTGAGGTTATAGTCGCAAGTGTGAGAAACCCACAGCATGTTCTTGATTCAGCGGCTATTGGTGCTGACATTGCTACGATACCTTTAAAGGTCATTGAACAGCTTGTAAAGCATCCGCTGACGGATATTGGCATAGAGCAGTTTCTGGCAGATTGGGAAAAACGGAAGAAATAACTACTTTGTGAGCTGGTATATGGAGAAAGCTATCAGAATCAGGGCACCATTTCTTGCCGTGGCAATAGTAATTGTCTCGTTATGTTCAGCTGTCCAGGCAGGAATGTATGTTTGCGTTGATGCTTCAGGAAAGACTTCTTATACCAACATGGTGACTTCCAACAATTGTCGCCCTCTGCGTGGCAGCGTTGGAATCACTAAACGACCAAGTGCTCATGTTCAACGTTCATGGGGTTTTGCAACGCTACGAAATCGCTTGAAAAACAATTCTTCAAGTTATGATAGTCAGATACGACGTTCCAGCAGAAAATATGGTGTCGATCCGTACCTTATCAAAGCGGTAATAAAGACAGAATCTGATTTTGACAGTTATGCTTTGTCCAAAGCCGGGGCGCAGGGCTTGATGCAGCTTATGCCAGGTACAGCAAAGGAACTTAATGTTCGCAATCCTTTTAACCCGTATGAAAATATTGATGGTGGAACCCGATATCTTAAGAATATGTTGGATATCTTTAATGGGAATCTTCGTTTGAGTCTTGCCGCGTATAATGCGGGGCCTACTCTGGTTAAACGTCTGCAACGGGTTCCACGAATACCCGAAACTGTGCGATATATTGAAAAAGTGCTTTATCATTATAAAGGCTATAGAGGCCACTTCCCACAAACTCAAGTGTATCTGGCCGGAAGAGGCGGAAGCTGAGACCGATGAATAAGGCTGTTTGATGAAACAATTAATGACATGGCCCAATATGCTGACTGGTTTGCGGTTTGCAATGATACCATTATTGGTGCTACTCCTGATGAAAGAACAGACCACGCAGATCTCTTTTCTCGCTTGGCTTGTGTTTACGATTGCCGCCTTAACTGACTGGCTTGACGGTTACCTTGCGAGAAAGTTTAAGCAGGAAACGGTTTTTGGTAAGCTTATGGACCCACTTGCCGATAAGCTGCTTGTGACTGCTGCTCTTCTTATGCTTATCCCACTTGGACGAATTCCAGCGTGGGTCTGCCTTATTATTATTAGTCGTGAAATTTTTATCACCGGGCTTCGAGGTCTTGCAGCGTCAACCGGAACGGTTGTGGCCGCTGGGAATCTAGGGAAAATTAAAAGCAATTTTCAATATTATGGTGTGGCTTTTCTTCTCTTTCCTCTCAATCTTCTCCCTATTTTGTATCAATATGAGTGCGGAATGATCCTGATTTATATTTCTGTTGTTCTGAGCCTATGGTCAGCGTTTAATTATACGTATAAATTGCGGAAAATATTTTTTGAAACGGTCTGAAGGTGCCATTTTCCTTGACAGTTTGGAGTCAGTTATTGTATTACTCCTCCTGACCATCCAACAAGTGCCGGAGTGGTAAAACTGGTAGACGCACTGGATTCAAAATCCAGCGATCTTATGATCATGTCGGTTCGATTCCGACCTCCGGCACCAATAGAAAAATAAAACCGTATCAAAATGATAGGGTGATTGTTTTTTTACTGTCTTTACATATCTTTTTTCTCATTTATCAAGCGGGTAATAAGGCAATTTGCCTGTTAACATGCATGTGTAATAATCTTGATTCCCCTGGTTTGAGATAGCGTGCGAAATCCACACTGGTAGCATTTGCTCGAAGGAAATGTTTATTGCAAAGCTTGATGTCGAGTTGGAACAGGCGATTGTTCGTGTTCTGCTGGGTCTCACCGTTATGCTCTTCCTCCTGTTGTCTGCACCAGTACAACAGTGGATGCTCCCCGCTTTTTCAGGCTTCCTTCTTATTGCTTTCCTATTGATATATTCTATCCACCAGGGTGCAGGCTGTTCCCCCTGGCGGATACTGCTCGGGCAATCAGTTGATGTTTTGTCAGTAAGTGTTCTTCTTTATTGTTGCGGAAAGGACGCCGTACCTTTAACAGGTGTGTACCTTTGGGTAATCATTGGGAATGGTTTTCGTTTTGGCCCTGTGTATATGTTCAGCGCGATTCTTATGGCGAATGTGTGTCTTGTTTATATTGCTTTTCATGAGCCGTTCTGGAGAGAACACCAAAGATTTGCAGTGGGAATAGGAGTAATGCAAGTAATTGTTCCGGTGGATTTTGCATTGCTTCTTAACAGGTTGAAGAAAGCAAGAAAGGAACTGGAATTTCTTTCCTATAATGATGGCTTAACAGGTCTTCTCAACAGAAGATCTTTTGACAAGCTGTTGACTGCTGAAATCCTGCGTCTGAAACGGTTTCCACTAAGTATAACCGTGGCTCTTGTCGATATTGACCACTTCAAGCTTGTTAATGATACATACGGACATTTGGTCGGAGATCGTGTTCTGAAAAGTGTTGCAACAGTTTTGAAAGAAACCTGTCGTGAGGCAGATACGGTCGCTCGGTTTGGAGGAGAAGAGTTTGTGTTGCTTCTCCCGGGGCTGCAGGAAAATGAGAAACAATTATTGGGAGAACGGTTCAGAAAGGCTGTCGCTCACTCTTATATTTGTCATGATGGGGAGAGTGTGTCGGTAACAGTCAGCATAGGGATGGCGTGTTGGGAGGAAGGGTTCGGAAGTGCTGAAGAATGGTTGCAGGCAGCTGATTCCGCATTATACCATGCCAAGAGTCAAGGGCGGGACAGAGTTGTTGTTTCCGAGTCGTTATCAGGAAGTATAAATGCTATTAAGGACTGCTTTGAGCTTCAGTAGTCATTTACTTGGCTCTCTCCCCCCCCTTGAGAGAGCAGGATCAGCCCGGTAACCCAGGAAAGTCCATCAGGGCCATCTACTGGTGAGAATATCCTGGAAGGCCACCCGGCTGCTTCCATGAGTTTACCGACGTTAATACCATAGCCAGACATTGATGGGCGTGCATGTTCTGGATGTCGGCATCTTCCCTGCGGTGTCAGTGCTGAGCAATACTTTTCTTCAGGACAAAAACTCGGTTTGCAGGAGCCTCCAGCAAATCCTGCCGATTGGTGGAATCCAAGTTGAATAGCCTTTTTCTCCACTTCTGCTACAGTTTCATGGAGTAATCGCATGACCAGCGGCCGGTCTTCCCCGTGAAGTGAACATGCTTGTATCTCCAGGCGAATGACCACGGTATAGCTACAGGAGCCAAGTAGTTTTCTGAAGCTGTCCGGGCCTTCGATATGGGGAGGACAGCTCATGGATTGTCCCCAAAAAGGACACCTGGGATCATGGCAGAGGACAGCTAATTTGTCTTCCACGCAAATATCGTCAGGTGATAAGCACTTTGCTTTCGTGGCCCCGATTTTGAGGGAAAACACCAGCAAAGACTCAATCGCATCCTGCTCTTGTTGTGTATTCACTTGTGAACCTGTTGTTTTGTGAAATCGTATGAGGGGAGAAACAGCATGTTTGGTTTCGTGAGCTTGTTGTGTTTTAAAACAGAGTACGTCAATATGTTCAAGGTTTTTTCGGTTTGTGGGTCAGCGCTTGAGAGAGGATGCGGGGAGAGGGGGAGGATGATTGTTGCTAATGTGGAAACTCCCGGCTGTCTCAGCCAAGAGTTTCCTGTGAAATGTATGTTGTGAAACCGACGTACAAATCCAGACAAGGCTCGGAGAAGATGCTCTACCCGGAAAGGGTTTTGTAGGTTTTGTAGTGCTCAAGTGCTGTGCTTTCAAGTGTCGCAGGGTTCGGCTCGTTGCCGTCCATCATCCCGTGATCCTGCTCAACAGGTTCTTGGGAGAATGTCTTTGCCAGATCAACGAGACTTTGGTCATCGCAATTCAAAATGACTGCATCCAGCCCCGCATCGGCCAGGATGGGCAGGAACCTGCCATGGACTGCCGATCTTTTCTGTGGCTCAACACAGACCGATGTATTGGATAGTCCAACGATGGTCTTGACTTCACTGGAGATTTCATGGATATGTCTGATGGAATCATAAATTGTATTCATGTCAGGAAATCCGCTTCCAAGCTGCCATGTGATAAGATCAGGACGACTTGAAATGACGGGATCAAGGTAGAGGCGTTCCAAAGGGAAATCAGTGCTGTGAGCAACATCCAGTACCTGTCCCGCCAGATAGAGTCTGCCGTCAGCATCACTTGGCGTAAGATCTCTGCTCACCAGTAGTACCACCAGTCCGGTTACGGTCTCCCGTGATGCTTCCATGGCTCTTGAGAGTTCATCGGTGTTGGCCGTTACCGCATTGACGGTGATTGCGCCCTGGTTTTCCTTGAGAACTTCCGGGTAATGAAGAATATGACTTGAAACGAAGAGCTGTAAATCAAGTTCCTTGCGTAACAGTTGGACTATCCAAGGATACAATGCACCGAGTTTTTTGCTGTTGCCAAGGTTAATGTCGAGACCATTTGCGCCGGCATCCACTTGTCTTCTGGCCATTGCAAGTATTGTATGCGCATCTTTTTCTTCAAGAGCATTGAGAAAAAGAGGATTGATGAGGTGCATATTTTCGCCTATGATTTTCATGGTAGAACTCCTGTTAATTGTGGTGGAAGGTGTTGTGTTGCATCGATACTGCTTTTATGATTGCTATCTCGTGCAGGAAAGAATCCTCGGCAGAACCGGTAGGATCAGCCGATATAATTATTGTATGACTCTGATTGCTCATTGGTTTTGTATGCAGTCAGGCTTAAGGTGTTGTTGGTGGAAAGGTTTCCTGCAACCTTCAGGTCAACGCCATATCTGTCCATGTCTTTAGCCCCTGTTGTCTCTCCATCAAAAGTATCTCCTTTTAGATCGACTTTCCAGGTGCTGCCAATATCAGCACCTAATCGGAGTTCACCGTTCCGGGTTCTGTAGTTTGTGTTGGCACGGGTATCTCCATCACCCATCTTGAAGTTGTCGATTTGATCGTAGCGGCCAGCGCTGATATCAAAGTCAAAAATATCTCCAAGGCCACCACCAAGTGCTGCTTTTTGAAAATTTGTTGAAAATGAACCTAAGCCAAGCTCCACCATGCCGGTCAGAGCCTCCGTGTTCATTTTCGAAATGATATGGACAACACCACCCATGGCTTCACCACCATAGAGGGATGAGGCAGGGCCCTTGAGAATTTCTATACGTTCAATATTGTCAGAAAGGATGGTGGCGAGATTGGGTGCTCCGGCCGGTCGGCAATTGATAAGAACCAGAGAATGTCTTTTTAGCTGTTCAGTCAGGGTTCGACCAACAGTTCCCTGGATATCTTCACCAGTGATCAGTTCAACTTTGGCAGGGACTTCTTTTAGCTTTGTTTCACTTCTGGCAGCAGTAACAACTATTTCAACCAAGCTTACGGTGAAGCCAGTTTGGGCTGTGTTCTCTGCTGATTGTGCTGGAACTGGGGGCAATGCCAGGCATAAAAACAATGCCAGGTAGCATTTTTTCATATTCTCCTCCTCGGTTTCCTTATCAGCAAGTCAGGATCCGGAGAAGTTGCACCCGCCATGGGCAAAAAAAACCCCGGATCTATTTAGAGACAAACAAATAGATTCGGGATCCCTGATTTTCCACGAATTTCACTAAAGAACCTTCCCTTGTCCACGAGGAATTTCCCTGGATAACAGACGAAAGAAGCTGCTGCTTCACACGTTGTTTTCTCATTTTACAGACAGGTCTTCTGACTCCCGGATCGTTCTACTTGTTGCGTCTTCCCATCTGACTATCAGACAGTGACACCATGCAACGTTCGTCCCCGGTCACAGCGGCGGGCCCGTCCCGGATTTACACCGGGTTCCCTATTAAGCTCTGTTACGAGCATCTGAAAATATGACAAGAATAAAATCATATTTTATGGATTGTTGTCAAGTGATTTTTCCGGGTGAGGTGCTTGTGTGAGAAAAGACCGGGGGGAGAAATTGTTGATAGTCTAAGATTGTTGTGACGCTAACCCTGTGGTTGTTCGTGATTATTCGGGATGTATAAAGTCGGCAAGCGCATTGATACTTGTGACATGTCTGCGAAACTCCTTGCTGTCAACTATTCGTGTTCCGAACTGGTTTTGCAGACCCATGGAAATTTGCAGAGCATCGAGTGAGTCGAGTCCAAGGGGGCTTTCATCGGAAAAAAGGAGAATGTCATCGTCGAGATCTTCTGGTACAAGGTCTTCGATATCGCATTCCGTGAAGATCATGGTTTTCAGACGTAGTTTCAGAGATTCGTCGAGTGAGCCTTTCATAGTCCATTCCTTGTTTTTAGGGAAAAGATGCCCCATGCGGCAAGAAGTGTTACTCCACCGAAGGCTGTGAGAGCAAGAGACTCCGGGAGGATCTCCCGCACGCCGGAACCACGAAGAAAAATGTCCAGGAACCCTTCCAGTCCCCATGACATTGGTGATATGTTGCTGAGTGTCTGCATACTTTGTGGCATAAAGAACTTAGGTACCATAATTCCACCGATGGCGCCAAATAAAATGTTAAGTATACCACCAATGGTTGTTGCCTGCTCCACACTGTTTGCCGAGACAGCTATTAAAATGGAGGTACCAACTGCGGCCAGGCTGAGCCCCAGTGAAACCAGAAACAATCCGGTGATGGATGTCCCGAGGCTAAGCGCATCTCCACCCAGGAGTGGTACGATAAAAATTCCCATACCAATCATCAGCCACACCTGAATTTGATTGATGAGCATGTAAGGCACAATCTTCCCGGTAAAAAGGAGAGGAAAGCTGATGTTCATTGCCTGCATCCGCATCAGGGTGTTTTGTTTACGTTCGTTTATGAAGATGGTGGACATGGGGATGATAATAAAAAACATTCCAAAGACTATCCAGGAGGGGACACTTTGCTGGGTGGATGTCGGGTGCTGATCGGGAGCCAGTCCACTGAAATATACTTTGATGTTGCTGTTGGCTTTTTGTATGGCCTCTGATTTTTTGCTGATTCCAGGGAGCATGGCTTCCAGTTCCTGCAACATTATCTGAATGCTGAGTTGTGTGCTGAGCTGTGTTAACTTGCCTTTAAAAAGTGTCAACATATCCTGTTTGACATCACTTGCCGCATCAATACGAAGGCCGATGTCAGGGGATTCGAGGCGGACTGCCCGGGAATAGCCCTCAGGAATGGTAAGGACGAACTGAAGCGCACCGTTCAGTGCCTGCTGGAGCTGTTTTTTATCTGTTATGGTTTTGTCATGGAATATAAAGCTCTCAGAGCTCTGGAGGGCGGTGCTTATTGCTGTGCTGAGGTCCGTCTGGTCACGATCTATTAAGGCATAGTGGATAAATGGATGGTCACTTTTGAAGGCATCCTGCAGAGCCAAAGACATGATCAGAATAAAAATTGCGGGCATGATGAAAAGTGCAGCCAGTGCGTGCTTGTCTCGTAAGATGAGGGTGAATTCTTTTTTGAGCATTGCCTTAAGCATCGGCACCCTCTTGGTTGTCACGGGTCAGCTGAATGAACAGGGACTCCAAGTTCAGGGTCTGGGTGGAATCGTCCGTTTCGTGGAGCATTGTTTTGAGATCTCCCTGACGGATAACTTCACCATGGTTGATGATGGCTGCCTCGTCACAGATTTTTTCAATCTCTTCCATGTAGTGCGAAGTGTATATGACGGTTTGATTCTCTTTTTTCAGGCTGTGAATGGTTTCGAGGATTTCGTTTCGCGACTCCGGGTCAATTCCGATTGTGGGTTCATCAAAATAGAGAATTTCAGGAGTGTTTAACAGGCCGATTGCAATGTTGAGCCGCCTTTTTTGTCCACCGGAGAGAGTTCCGGCTTTCTGCGCCAGAACTCTTTGCAGTCGGTTCACGGAAATTGCGTGTTCAAGGTTGTTTTGCAGGGTACTGCCTGTGATTTTCTGAATCCCTGCGAAAAAGTGGAGATTTTCCATGACAGTCAGGTTCTCGTAAAGAGCCAGTGACTGGGGAACCAGGGTGCAGCGTTTACGTATTTGTCGGAGATTTTTCTGTAGGGACATTCCAAATATTTCAACATCACCTTTCTGGAAAGGTGTTAATCCGTTCAGGATTGAAATCAAGGTGGTTTTTCCCGCACCATTGGGGCCGAGCAGTCCGAAAATGACTCCCTTACTGATCTTCATGTTGAAGTCCTGCAGGGCAGGAACGGCCCGGTAGTATTTTGTAAGGTGTGTAATGCGAATCATTTCAGCTAAAGTGTATTTGAAGGAGCTTTCTGTATGTCTCTTCCTCTGCCCTGGCAACACTGTATAACTTTTCCTGGAGAGCAGGGAAATTGATTTTTTCACCTTTCTTTTTGCGGATCGCCTTTACTGCAAGCAGAGCAAATTCCCGCCACTGGTCACCAACCGCAGTCATTTGGTCGGAGGCAATGTCCAGTTCCCGGTTGTTCAGTATGGAACCTGCTTCCTGGAGAAAGGATGCGTAGATGAAACGAAAGCCGGCTCCACCTGTGCCGATTTCCTCCTGCATTCTTACGATGTGGCCTAAGAAAAGCTTCGCCCATCTGCGGTCTTTTTTCTCGAGTTGTCCTATGCTTTTTCCCAGAGCACGAATGGCTCTGACTCCTGCAATGGGAACCGGTGTCTTCAGCATTGTCCTGGCATTCTTTTTGATTACCCTGGGGAGAATGGATTGGTAATCAATGTCTTCAGGGATGTAGACGGGATAGTAAAGCAGTCCTTTGGGAGCCATCATACCTTTTACAAAACGGGCTCGTTCAAGATCACGAACAGGACATCGTTGTTCTGTTTCAAAGACAGGATCACTAATCAGGTATTCATCTTTTTCTCTGCCATAAATGATGAGATTGTGCCCATTAAAATGGAAACGCATTTCAGGAGGGAAGTAGGGAAGCCAGAATACAGAACTTTGTGCTCCGATGATTTTACCCTGCTCCAAAAGTTTATCCAGAACCTGGCTTCCCTTGGCAGGGTTGCTGAAAGTATGCATCTTCATTTTGATACCAAGGTTTTTCTGGAGCCCCTTGATGATACTTTTCGGTCGTGTTCGATAGGCAATGAGAGGCATGCCACCTAATTTTACAAAGGGGATATAGGCGAATATCAGAGCTCCGGATAGGCCGAAAACCATGGCTTCGGAGAGTGGCAGGCCGTGATGGGACATCATAAGAGACATAACACCACTTTCGCAATGGGCGAAGTGAGAATGCTGAAAAATACTCTGTGGCGTCTTATTCATTGTGCACATCGATTTTATTTTCTGCCGGTAGTTCGTGTAGCTCTTCCGTAGTCATACCAAGAGCATGGGCGTAGCGGACAAGCAGGCGTGAGGACAGTTTTAGAAAAACAGAAGGTCTGAAATGGCGTTTTATGCGCCATTTGAACAGGCCGGTGGACTCGGAGAGGAGTTGCAGATCCATACGGTTAGCGTACATATGGTAATATAAGGGAGATTTTTCTTCCTTTCTTACCTCTTCGTGGGCTTTTTCTGCCAGCCGTTTGAGCTCTAAAATCGCCTGCATGGTAGCCTCTTCTTCGACTTTCCAGCCGCTGGAGGAGACAAGAGCGTACTTACCCGTTCCGTCCGTGGCATACATGGCTTTTTTATTGTTGTTGTAGGTTCTGATGTTGTCCTGAGGTACCTTGTTTTGCTCCATGTGCTACACCACGGTAAAGTGCATGAAAGCAGTTGAAAACCTGCCACTTTCAGGAACGTAACAGAGGATTCGTTCACCTTTTTTGAAGTGGCCGGAAGAGAATAGCTCCTCCAGAATGATATAGATAGATGCTGAGCCTGTGTTGCCTTTTGTTGCCAGGTTGCTGAACCATTTTTTCTGGGGAATATCACAGTGAGCCAGCTTCATGCCGGCATGGACTTTGTCGCGAAAAAAACCAGATGAGTAGTGGGGGAGGAACCAGTCGATGTGATTGGGATCTACTCTTCCCTGGTTCACCAGATCAGTAAGAGGTTTGCTTACCGTGTATTCAATGATCTTTTCATTGAGCAGCTTCACATCTTGTTTGATGGAGAAAATGGAATGGTCCAGCCATTCCTTTGGAAAATATTCGCGCCAGCCACGCAATGAACCATCGGGTTGTTTTTCTGCACCTGTATACATGCAGGTTTCCAGTTCTCCTGCATAGGATTTTTGATGTATCCAGTCGACACGAAGGGAAATCTTTTGGGGATCCTTGTTCGCTTTATTACTCATCCAGACGGCACCTGCACCGTCGCTCAGCATCCAGCGCAAAAAATCTTTCTCAAAGGCAAGTTCTGGATGTTTCGCAAATTCTTTTTCCTGTATCATCATCTCTTCATTGAACAGATGGCCCCGCAGGAGAGAGGATGAGTTCTCCGACCCTGTGGCTACTCCGTTGCTGTTGAGCCCGGACAGGATGGCCATATATACATATTTGAGTGACATGGTGCCAGCCAGACAGACTCCGGCGGTGGCCACAGCTTCACAGGGCGGTGAACCCAGCTCACCATGCACCATAAGCGCGTGGTTGGGCATGAGCTGGTCGGGGAAGGTTGTGCCACAAGCGAGAAGTTCCATGGTGTCAAGGTTAACACGGGAGCCAAGTTTTCGGATGGCTTCTGCGGTAAGCTGGGCGTTATTGTGGCTGGCTAAACCGGTTTTCGGGTCTATGGCATAGTATCGGGATGTGATTTCGTTGCTGCGCAGGATGAGCTTTCGTACTCGGGAAGGTCGATGGGACACGGGTACGAGCAGTGATTCCATGGTATCATTGGAAACCGGTTCATTTGGCAGAAAAGCACTGATGTTATTTATGAAAACCTGTTGTTGCATGGGCGTATAAAGAGGGGGACTGAATTATTTCCCAGAGGGCTGTTCGTAGTATTCAATAGCTTTGGCCAGTGACTTTTTTCTGAATGGAGAGAGGATGCACCGGAAGAGCATATTTAATGGTACCACCGTGAGAACCAGGGTCAACAAGAAGACAGTGTAAATCGTGATCACCACATTTCGACCTTTTGAATTTGGTGCTCCCGCTTTTTTGATAAGTTTTGACCATATGAGAAAGCTGCGATGAGCGATGTGTTCCGTGGCAATCAGCTTTCCATTTACATTGACAGCCCCCATGTGGCAGAGAAGCGGGAATGTACCGCGTTCTTCGTCATTTTGCAATGCTTTACAGAGACGCTCACCAAAACGGGATGCGCTTCTGATTTCCTTTTTATGAATTCCTGCTGCCGGGAAAAACCAGAAGGGATCCTTTCTTCCGCTGAGCATCCAGCGTGGAGTGGTGACAAAGGTGTAGAGCGATTTCCCCTGATCGGTAAATACCACATTGTCGAGTAGCCTGGAGTCGAGATCTTTGAGTAAACCTTTCATCTTTTCCTGGGCGATCAACCACATATCACGGCAGGCTATTACTGTGACTACGGGGGTATTTTTGAATACCTGTTTTGCCTGTGTACTTTTCAAAAAACCGGTTACCGGGATGGATGGGGAGAGGAACCAGGAGGTGTATCCCAGTAGTATTAAATCGTAGTTTTCCCGAAGTTGCAGCTTTTTCACCGGGCAGCCATCAAGATAGACTGCCTCGGGGAACACATTGAAAAATTTGTAAAATGGCCATGGGTAGGGATATGGCCTTACCGGCTCAATTTCCTGGTAATCACAATGAACATCGGAACATTGTAACAGCGGTTCAATAAGCCTGTCCATGACAGACTTGAGCTGCCCGCTTTGTGAGTAATAGAGAACCAGTACATGTTTCATCGTTATAACTCGCCAATCGTGTCAAACAGGTCACAGTCGGCTTCAATTTTAGCTCTATTGCCGATAATCATTCTGTGGCTGTTCTTTTGCATGTTCGCAAATGCATCTGCGAAGGAACGCATATCGTCGACTGATGTCGAGATGATTTCTTCAATCCTTTGTTGTTTGAATTCAGGAGTGACTCCATTGAGGTATTCATTACGGGCCATGGTTCCTCTGGCGGCTGAGGCTTGGTGTGGAGTGAAACTGCCGTAGGTTCCAATGATTAACTGCTGAAGGACTTCCCCGGGGATATCAAGTTTGCGGATTACTTCCGTCATGGCCGCATAACTCTCATATGTTTTTCGTACCTGAGGGTCACGGTAGCTGATAACCGCAAAATTTCCACTAATATGGCTGAATTGAATGAAGCAGCCGTAGGCTCCTCCCATTTGTCGCACACTGTTCCAGAGGTAGTCACGGGAGAGGTAGGTTTTCAGCACTTCGAAGTGTCCATTGTACCCTTCCCCTTCGGGGAGCAGTTTTCCGCCCTGTACAGCAAAGACCACTTCTGCAGAGGTGATTAATGCTTCATGTTTCGGGGCTTTTGGAGAAACGAGCTCCTGTCTTTCCAAAACGGCATCAGGAAGAGCAGAAATCAAAGCACTACAATGTTTCTTGAAGCTGTTGATTTCCCGTTCGCCAGCGGTGATGGAAAGGATCAGGTTGTTACGGTTGAAGATTGATCTGGCCATTTCCTTGAGACCGCTGAGAAAGGATTCCTCATGTTTTTCGTAATTTTGGACAAGGTCTTTACAGCTGCGGTAAGCACGTACACCGGTGGCCATCTCATTACAGGCACCAGCCTTGCTTAAATGTGCAAAAGCCAGTGATGTCGGCAGGTTGTATCCTTCGCTCTGGGCGCCGTGTTCTGTCCAGGCAAAGTCCCGTGTAACAATTTCCTGGATGTGTCCTCTGTCCTGCAGGGAAAGATCCGAGAAGACATCGCTCAGCAGTTGCAGGGCTCTCTCCTGATATTCAGGTAAGCATTTCATCTGGAACCAGAGTATGGGACGAAAATCGTCTGTGCATCCCTTTTTAATATGGCACTGAAAGGCATGGGAAAAGCCTCCCGTACAAATGCCAATTTCTCTGGCAAAATGCATGTAATCCATCCGGGAGCTTCCGATCTCCGTGGCGATGCTGCCAAAGAGATCAAGCCAGGGAAGGTACCGGGAAGGGAGACATGAAATGTCAAAACCTATGTCAATATAGGAGATTCTGTCAGTCTCAAGTTCACTGATGAGGAGTTCCCGGCCTTTGATATCCGTCGCCTGAACCCGATGAAAGTCCACTTTCTCTTCAAGATCAGTAAGGTGCAACTGAGGCAGTAAAGCAAGGGTTTTCACACTGTTTGCCTTCTGCTGATCCTCCATGAGTTCCATGGTTCTGGCGATGAGTTTTTCCCTTCCACGGGAATCCAGGCTGTTTTCATATTCCTTGAGACGTGCTGCCTCACGAGCCAGATCCCGGGTCTGTTTATCGGGATCTGGTTGCAGGGTGACAATGACAGTGGCCGGGTTGTCGAGCAGGTACCTTTTGATTAACTCTTCGAAGTAGTTCTCGTTAAGCCCCTTATTGCGAATGGTGGCAAATATCTCTTCGACCTGCAGTGCATCGTATGGGTCTGTTCCATACTTAAATGCCGGAAGAGCTTTGCCGATGAGGTCAAGCCCTCGTTGAGCCTTACAGGCTTCTTCCCGGACACCAAACTCGTACTTATTGAGTTCTGACAGGATAAGGTCTGCTCCCAGTCCCTCTTCCGCCATTTTGGAAAGTGTTGTTTGATAGATCGTCAGAAATTCGTCACGTTTTTCAGGGTCACTGCCCACAAGATAGGTGACCATCATGGTTTTAAAACTTGAGGTGGAGAGGTAAAACCCGCCAAAATCCTTGCAGAGTCCACTGGCGATAATAGTATTCTTCAAGGGGGATGCATCTGAGTTATAAAGAATGTTGGAAATGATCTGGAAAGCAGCGTTTTCTTCACGATTCAAAACAGTGGAAACACTGCTTGCAACGGCCAGAAATGTTTTCTCAGCGGTTTCGGTGGAGTCTACGCTATACCTGTCCTCAATGTAAGAGACTTCATTGATTTCTTCACCAGGAGCAACCTCCATGCGCTTTCCTCTGTTCGGGAAGTGGGAGAGAAAATTATCCTGGAGGTAGTTGAGTTCATCATTGAGATCGGCATCACCATAAAGAAAAAAGGTCGCATTGGATGGGTGGTAATGGGTTTTGTGAAATGCACAAAATTCTTCGTAGGAGAGTTCTGGAATGTTTTGTGGATCACCTCCTGATTCGTGGGCGTAGGTCGATTTTGGCATTAATCCTCCAAAAATATGGTGGAATATCAACCTGATGGGGTCTGAGAAAGCTCCCTTCATCTCGTTATAAACTACTCCCTGGTATTGGAGGGGACTGTTTTTACTCTCCTGATGATAGTGCCATCCTTCCTGCTCAAAAGTGGATCGGGCAAGGAGTGGGTTGAGCACCACATCCATGTACACATCCATGATATTGAAGTATTCCTTCAGGTTCTTGGTGGCAAAGGGATAATAGGTGATGTCCGACCCGGTCATGGCATTTAAGAATGTCATGAGCCCTCCTTTATTTATCTCACCAAAAACATCTTTAACGGGATACTTTTGTGATCCCATGAGCACAGAATGCTCGAGAATATGGGCAACTCCAGTGGAATCGGTGGGAATGGTATTAAATGATGCTGAAAAGGTTTTGTTGCTATCCTTATTCTTGATGGCAAGTAATGGGCATCCAAGAACATCATGTTCAAACAGGTATACTGTGGCTTTTATTTCATCAAGCTGTTGTACTTGCTTTAAGGTAAAGCCGGAATAGGTGGAGTCTTTGGTGTATGTCATTTGTGTCTCGTGTTAGAAGAGTTTACTGGAATCAAGCAGAAGAGTAACCGGGCCGTCGTTGACCAGTGTCACATCCATATCGGCCTGGAACACACCACTGGCTACAGCTATGTTTCTTTGCTTTACTGTGTCTATAAATCGAAGATAGAGTCTTTTTGCTCTGTCCGGTTGGGCAGCGCTGGAATATCCGGGGCGTCTTCCCTTGCGGCAGTCACCATAGAGGGTGAATTGAGAAACAACGAGCATGGCTCCGCCGGTATCCATGAGGGACAGGTTCATCTTTCCTTCATGGTCGGAAAAGATGCGGAGATTGACGATCTTATCTATCATCCACAGGAGTTCCTGTTCGCCATCGTCTTTGTGGATGCCGAGTAAGACAAGGATTCCTGCTTCAATGTTACCTGTTATGTCGGAATCAACAGCGACTGAAGCACTACTGACCCGTTGAATGACTGCTCGCATATGCGGTGTTTGTTAAGATGAAAGAAAATAAATGAAAGCGAATTAATAATCTTAATCGAAAAAATAGAATTTTCCAAATAGAAGGAGCGGGCATTGTTGAGTGGCTGGTCAGTCCCTTTCCTGTTATGAAAGTTTTAAACCATTGGCGGCCGGTTTGTCCGGGATCGCGAGCACTACAGATCCATCCGCTTGAGGAAAACCAGTGACAAGACATTCCGACATGAAAGGCCCGATCTGTTTGGGCGGGAAATTGATAACTGCGATGATCTGCTTAGCAATCAACTCTTCCTTGCCATAGAGATCGGTTATTTGAGCACTTGATTTTCTGATACCAATCTCATCGCCAAAGTCGATGATAAGCTTCCATGCAGGTTGCCTGGCTTCCGGGAAATCCAGTACTTCTATAATGGTGCCGATGCGGAGATCGACCTGTTCGAATTCATGCCAGTTGATTTCTTTTATCATTTGCTTATTTCTCCTACAAGTGCTCTGCGAAAACTGTTTTGCAGAGTTCTCCCAAAGAACCAAGATTCTCACAAACATGAATACCATTTTCTCTCAGGGCTGCGAGTTTGCCGCTGGCAGACCCTTTTCCGCCACTGACAATGGCTCCCGCATGTCCCATACGTCTACCGGGAGGAGCAGTGAGCCCCGCAATAAAGCCAAGCACGGGTTTATTCATGTTGGCTGCAATCCATGCGGCAGCTTCTTCTTCTGCGTTTCCGCCAATTTCTCCAACCATAACCACAGCTTTTGTCTCGGGGTCGTCCTGGAAAGCGGTGAGGCAGTCAATAAAATCAGTGCCGTTTATGGGGTCGCCGCCGATACCCAGACAGGTTGTTTGGCCAAGCCCCTGCTGTGTCAGTTGGTGTACCACTTCGTAGGTAAGTGTGCCGGATCGAGAAACCACTCCTACCGGGCCATGAGGCTTGTGGATTGATCCGGGCATGATGCCGATCTTACATTCACCAGGAGTTATGATGCCTGGACAGTTTGGGCCGATAAGGCGGGTGTGTCTTCCTCGCATTCCGTTCTTCACACGCAGCATATCCATGATTGGGATTCCCTCGGTGATGCAAACCACCAGGTCAAGCTCAGAGTCTACTGCTTCAAGGATGGCTTCGGCTGCAAAAGGAGGCGGGACAACAATCATTGATGCGTTGGCGCCAGTGTATTGTTTGGCTTCCGCCACGCTGTTAAATACCGGAGTGCCGTCAACACTGAGGCCGGCTTTCCCCGGAGTAACCCCGGCAACAACAGAGGTTCCGTAGTCTCTGCACTGACCTGCGTGAAACCTTCCTTCCTTACCAGTGATCCCCTGGATCATGACCCTGGTATTCTTATTTATAAATATGGCCATTCGTTACTCCTTTGCTTCACATCTGGTTTTGAACCGGTTTTGGAAGGGCTCAGTCATGCGTGAGAGGTATGGTTAGGCGAAGTGGATCGCCGCCCGTTGTATTTTCTAACGAAGGAAAGGGGACAGGCTCTTCCCGCCGTTTTCTGAGGTACTGGAGGGCGTTTTTACAGTAACCGGTGATGATGCCGTCAATGTCAGCAGTGAAATATAAAAACTCAAGCTCTTCATTAAAGCTGTGGACAAAGGGCAGTTGGCCGGTGGCTCCTTTTTCAACGGGAAAAGTAAAAAGGAGGATGCCAAGGTCATGTGCATTTTTGACAAAATCACTCTGCAGCAGTTTCCCTTTTGAGTCTACCAGCATATGTTTTGGGAGGCCAATCGCCGCCACAGT
>CAMZKT010000015.1 GCA_947311435.1 uncultured Desulfocapsa sp. | reverse complement strand
CTTTTTATGCTCAATACCTCGTAAATTATGTGGTGCAGGGCACCAATTGCATCTACTTGTATTTTATTGGGCATATTGACTTATATCATGCCATCAACAAAAAAGAAAAGCATGAAATCATGAACGTCCACAAGCCCTTAATGTCTTTACGCCACTTCAGGGGAACTGCAAAGGGAGGTGTTAAGCCAAATATTTACAACTCCTGGTGGTTCCGTCTTCTGGAGAGCAACCAGAGTGTTTAACGTGTTAAAACCATTTGTTTTTTAAAAAGACAAGGATACAAATCAATGATGCACTGAATGAAATCCCTGTAACAATATAAAAAGCATGTGATGAATGTTGAAATGGTAATTCAATATTCATTCCGTAAATACTTGCAGTGAGCGTAGGAAGCATCAAAATAATTGTTATGAGTGTCAGTATCTTCATAACAACATTCAGGTTGTTGGAGATTACCGAGGCGAATGTGTCCATTCTTCCACTCATAATATTGCTGTATATATTGGCCATCTCGATTGCCTGCTTGTTGTCAATCAGTACATCTTCCAGTCTGTCTCTATCATCGGCGCACAATTTAAGCAATTCGGCTTTCATCAACCGTTCCATCATCAATTCATTGGACTTCAATGATGTTGTAAAGAAAACAAGACTTTTTGCAATATTCAGAAGCCTGATGAGTTCTTCGTTTTGCAGGGACTTCTGTAATTCCTGCTCAATGTTTCCTGTTTGGCGGTTAATTTTTTTAAGGTAATCAAGATAAAGCAATGCGGTTTTTAAAAATATGTGAAGAATTACACTGCTTCTTTTTCCATACGTAAGGTTTTTTGATGTTCCCTTGCATAAACCAAGCATATCCACAATGTTGTATGGGCTTACGATGACAATTGTGTCCTGTTTTGTAAGTATGAGACCAGCCGGGAAGGTCGTAAAAGGAACTTCCGCACCTTCGTTGTATTTCGGTAACCTCAGCACAATAAGTAAAACGCCGGCTTCGGTTTCGATTCGTGCTCTTTCGTCAATGTCCAGAGGGTCTGTCAGGAAATCGTATGGTATATTCATTTCGTCTGATATTTTTTCCAGCTCTTTTTTTTCGGGATCAATTACATTAATCAGACAGTGTCTTTCAATTGTATCAGTCGCAATAAATCTGTTTTCAGACCATTTTAATAATTCTATCATGGTATTACCTTTGGTATGATCGATGGTAACTGCTAAAAATCATTGTTCATACATAACTTTTCCGGAGTCGCGAAGATCATAACCGCCAAGGGTACTCACCAGTTCTTTAAACTCCTGGCTGTTGCATATAAGATTCAGTAAGGCCGCTATCTTGTCATCCTCCAGGAACTCTTTTGGGATAATCAGGTCGTAGCGTTCTTCTGCCACTGGGACGAAATCAAGATTCAAGGCATATGCTGCAGCAAGTATCCCCATGCCACAGTCCATACTGCCGTTGGCGATGGAGGCGGCTACCCCCATATGAGTGTATTCTTCGTGTTCATAACCGTTGATGGCGGCGGGGGACAGGTTCATGTCCCGAAGGGTCTTGTCGGTGAGGAGCCGGGTGCCTGCACCATTTTGTCGATTAACAAAACTGAGTGAATTATCAGCAACATCTTGGAATCCCTTTATTCCATGGGGGTTCCCTTTGGCTACGATAAGCCCCTGTTGCCGGTGGCAGAGATTGACAAGTTGCAGTGGGATATTTGTCAGAAATCGTTTGATAAAAGAGATGTTGTATTCTCCCGTTTCTTCATCAAGCAGATGACTTCCTGCAAAATGCGTTTCTCCTCGTTTAATGGCCATGATACCTCCCATGGAACCAACGTGGGCAGAGGAGAGGCGGACTGCCTGGCTGCCTTTATGGAGCAGGTTGGCAAGCACATCTATGATATTATCATGGCTGCCGATGGCTACCAGAGTGGACTGCACCTCGGTGAGAGGGCGCAGCAGTTCAATCGCCACTTCCTCGCCGGCACCCACCCCTTCCGATCCGGCCGGAAGAGTGAGGATACCATCACCACGAACCAGTGACATTACAGCCCCGGCACCTTTTCCGGCAGGTGTGGCCATAAGTTCTTCACCTACCTGTCCCAGGGTAATCCGTACGAATTCGTCCTGACCCATGGAGGAATGGACGGGACGTGACATGCGAGCCTTTGTTGTTGCCGTTACTGGTTTCTGCATGTCCATGAAAGAGAAAATCATCTCGTGAACAAAAAGGCGCATGGTGAGGATGGCAGAAACAGGATATCCAGGAAGACCTATGACCGGAGTATTCTCCACAATGGCAAGAATAACAGGTTTCCCGGGTTTAATGGCAACTCCATGGACAAGTACACTCCCAAGTTCCGCAAGGACTGTTGACGTGAAGTCTCGTGTTCCCGCCGATGCCCCCGCATTGATTATAACAATATCGTTGGATTGAACTGCATCGCTGATACTTGCACGGAGTTTTTCTTTGTCGTCTGAAACAGGTGGCGCTCCCTTTGCGACAGCTCCCCATTCATTGAGGTATCCCGCAAGGATTCTGGAATTAAACTCGATAATCTGGCCTGGAGCAGGTGTGGTTCCCGGCTGGATAAGCTCCGACCCGGTTGGGATAATTGTGATCTGTGGAGGCTCTTTAACCAGGACTTGTGTAACCCCGGTGGCCAGCATCGCTCCCTGGTCAATTGGGCGGATTTTATGACCCACTGGCAGGATAAGTTCGGTGGCCACTATATCCTCGCCAATGGTGCGGATGTGCTGCCAGGGAGTGGCTGGGCTGGAAAGTTCCACCTCGTTTTCATTCAGGTAGTGGACATCCTCTATCATCACTACTGCATCAAAGTTCTGGGGAAGGTTGTTGCCGGTGTTTACAGGTATAAACTGCTTTTCTGTTAATCGAACTGGTGCAGCCTCACTTGCTGATGCAAGATCGGCAAAATGGACAGCAATACCATCCATGGCAGCCGCATTGTGGGCAGGAGAAGAGTGCGCAGCAAAGACAGGAGCTCCCGTAATGCGGCCTAGTGCCTCTTCAACAGTAATTTTAGCGCAGGGGGCACTGTTAAAGAAATTGATTTCCTGCAGTGCCGTGTTCCATTTTTCTTTTGCACGATCAAGCGGCATGTTTTTTACATAAATATTTTTCTGACTCATGAGAGAAGGTGTACCTTTATTTGACTGTTTGAATTAATACCCTGTGATGCTTCATCAATGAAGAAATATCCGTGGGCTCGGGAGAGGGTGGAGATGGAACCTGATTTTCCGAGAACGGGAACGGCAAGGGGAAGTTCATTGTCGCGTTCCTGTAATTGCACCCGTATGAGATCAAGTCTGCCGGCTGCTGAATTAATGTTTCTGTCGAGTATCGCGTTGACAGTAGGACGTAGTTCCTTTTCGGGGTGTGATATGCCGGAAATACAGCGTATGGCAGGATCAACAAAAAGCTCAAAACAGACCATGGCCGAGACGGGGTGTCCGGGCAGGCCGAAGATGGCGGTGGTGTTGCTCATTCCGATAATGATTGGTTTGCCGGGCTTCAGCGCAACTCCATGTACCAGAATTCCAGGCTGGCCGAGCTTTTCAATTACCCTTTCCCCAAGATCACGCATACCAACAGAGCTGCCACCGGAAAAGAGAACCACGTCATTTTCAGCAGCAGCCTGTTCCACTGTTGCAAAGAAGCTGGCTTCGCTGTCAGATACGATGCCGTAATCCGTGACTTCAGCTCCCAGACGAGTACAGAGTCCGCTCAGGCAAATTGAGTTGATGTCCCTGATCTTACCAGGCGGAGGAGACTCGGCCCAATGTACAATTTCGTCACCTGTGGAGAGAATCCCGACACGAGCTTTTGCGTATACTTCAACCTCAGCGATTCCAAGCCCGGCAAGCAGTCCCAGATCCTGTGGCCTGAGCTGCTGCCCCTTTGCCAAAGCAAGACTTCCCTGTGCAATATCTTCACCCCGCTGGGTGAGGTTTTTCCCCACTCCAACACTTTTGACAACCTCTATCATTTTTTCGTCAACGGGAATGGTATGTTCAAACATCATTACAGCATCGCTTCCGGCCGGCAGAAGTCCGCCGGTGGCAATACGAAAACATTTCCCCTGTGTAACAGTCCCTTCCGGCATTTGTCCCATGGCCACGTCACCGTCTATCTCAAGGTAACAGGGCATGGAACTGCTGGCTCCAAAGGTGTCTGCTGCGCGTACTGCAAAACCGTCCATGGTGGATCGGGGATGGGCTGGCAGGTCAACAGGTGCGAGAGTGTCACTGGCAGGGATTCTGTCCAGTGCCTCGGACAGGGGGCAGCTTTCAGTTTTCCGGACAGTTGCTCTCAGCGCATCCAGAAGAATGTGTTTTGCCTGCTTGACTGGTGTCAGGCTGGTACGACCCAGCATATCTTTTAAATCATTGCTCTTCATCATTTTCTCGGAGAGTGAGTTCTATTGAGGTTTCCGTTGCAGGAATTTTCTCTAGTTGTGTTGTATTTGTTTCTGTACCATCAATAACGAGCTTACGTATGGCCAGGAGAAGTGGAGGATGATACTGTAAAAATTTTTTAAATGAGTTTGCGGAGACTTTGCAGCCATGCTCAAGAAGCTGCCTGCCACGTTCCCTGGCGATTACATTGAAAAGCTTTAGGTGAACGCAGACAGGCGATAAAGGGATGTCTGTCGATGTGAGATCTTCTGCGGTTTTGCTTCGCAGTGAGGCATGTTGTCCGCATTTTCTGAAAATAGCCCCGGCCAGACCCGGCATGGCAGCGGATATGGCGAGCACCGCCTCCTTACCAAAAAGCTGCTGGTGCAGGCTGTCTGCCGGCAGGCCGTTCAGGAAAATAGTTTGCACACTTCTGTCTACATATTCTTTGGAAAATCCCGGGAGCGCAACAAGGAATTCTCCTATACTGCTCCCCTGGGGTGCAGTCGTGTACAGTCCATTCTGGAGCAGGGTGGTAAAGCGTGGAATAGTACCTGTCTCGACGAACAACAGCACTGTTCTGCATGGCAGAGAATTACATTCGTTGTATATGGGCATCGTATTTTGTAAAATAAATTTCCGTCAGTGTGAGAAAGGCTGTAACAATAAGCGGGCCATAGATAATTCCCAACACTCCATAAACACTTAATCCTCCAAGAATGGAAAGAAATACCAACAGGGTGTGCATGTGTACTTCGCTTCCAACCATCTTGGGCTTAACAAGATATTCGATGCTAAAAGAGAGAACGAGGTAGAAAATAAACAGAAATATACCTTTTCCCATACTGTCGTTTAACACCAGAATCAGAGCAGCAGGAATCATCACAAGTCCGATGCCGAAAATGGGGAGAAAGGCAAGGATGGCCATAATGCCCCCCCAGAGGAGCGGAGAACTAAGGCCTAAAATCGAGAAGATTGTTCCGCCTAATACGCCTTGGATAATACCGCATACGCCGTTTCCCTTTAAAATCGCGTTGGCAATTTCTTCAAATTTTGCAAGAAGCAACCTGTCCTCGTCATCCGGTAAGGGGGAAACTGCAATGATGAATTTGACCAATTTAGCCTGATCCATAAGCAGGAAAAAAATGACCAGGATCATCATAAAAAACAGGACAAGAAACTGAAAAATATTGGCAGCCCAGGCACTGGCCTGATTGTATACAAAGAGTCCGGCCATTTTGGCCAGGTAGGAAATCATTGCGGTAATCTGGGCGGGTTCAAAATCCGATTTAAAACCAAACTCGGCGAGCTGGTTCTGGATTTGTAAAATCAGCGGGCTTTCCTGTATCAGTATTTGAATTTTCATCCCTATTTGAGTGCTTCGCCCCCAGTGATACACCCCAAGAGCCTCACTGGAGAGGGCTCCTACAAAAAAGAGAAGCGGGATAAAAACGATGACAACTATGAGCAGGCAGGTAAGAATTGAGGCGCCAGAAGCCGGTATTTTTTTGTTAAAGAGCGTGTAGATCGGTCGAAAGATATTGGTGAGCAGAAACGACAGCACCAGTATAGACCAGAATGGCCAGAGGATGCGGCCGAGAAAAATAATGGAAATAAGGAAAATAAGTAAAAAATACCCGATTCGCAGGGAGTTGGGTGCGTTGTCCCGTTCGTTTTCTTTCAGGATGAGATCCTTCATGGTGTACTGTTCTCTTTGCCACTAATCGGCTTGGAATAGGAAAATGTTGCAATTTTTATGAATATGGGTACGTTTACTTCGCTTGCTGAGCGACGTTAAATTACAGCAGTATGGCAACATTATCAGGCATTATACTAACGGACTGCGGTTGAGGCAAAGAGAAATGCTTTCATCACCGTAATAAAAGAGGCATATCATGTGGAAGGATTTGGAAATATCAGTGGTCAGGTGTGATTCAGAGGAGCGTAAAGCCAAACCGGATCAGGATAATCTTGGTTTTGGGACGTTTTTCACCGATCATATGTTTCTTATGAAGTGGAACCGTGAAAACGGGTGGCACGATGCTGAAATCTGTCCTTACAGGAACTTCAGCATGGATCCAGCTGCCATGGTGTATCACTATGGTCAAGCGATCTTTGAAGGAATGAAGGCGTACAAGAGTGATGAGGGGCAGATTTATATGTTTCGTCCCGAAGATAATATCGAGCGAATGAACACTTCGGCACTGCGTATGTGCATGCCCCGTATTCCTGTGGAAAAAATTCTAAAGGCTATGAAAGCTCTGGTGTATCTTGACCGGGATTGGATTCCAGACGGTGATGGGGCAACTCTCTATCTACGGCCAACCATGATTGCTGTGGAACCGGCTCTTGGGGTGCGGCCATCAGAGCAATACTATTTCTTTATTATTATGTCTCCTGTCGGTGCCTATTATGCAGAAGGATTTAATCCCACTAAAATCTGGGTGACGGATAAATACGTTCGTGCGGTAAAAGGTGGGGTGGGGCATGTGAAAACAGCCGGAAATTATGCTGCATCAATTATGGCCGCTCAGGAAGCGAACAGGGCAGGATATACTCAAGTGCTCTGGCTCGATGCCTGTGACAGGAAGTATGTTGAGGAAGTGGGGACATCGAATATCTTTTTCAGGATTGGCGATGAATTGATTACCCCGCCCCTTGGAGGGTCTATCCTTGCCGGTATTACACGTGATTCGGTTATCCAGCTTGCTGGAAGCTGGGGGATAAATGTGGTGGAAAGACGAATCAGTATTACAGAAGTGATAGCTGCAATAGAAGATGGCAGTTTGCGGGAGGCTTTTGGCTCAGGTACTGCGGCCGTTATTTCACCCATCGGAGAACTTTGTTATCAGGAAAAGAAGTATGTGATAGCTAAAGGGGAGACGGGAGAATTATCACAACGACTTTTTAATGAGCTCCAGGCCATTCAAAATGGGAAACAGGACGATCCTTTCAAGTGGGTTGTTCGGGTGGGCTAGCTCTTTTCCTGTTTGTTGGGCAGGCTGTATAAAATAATTACGTAAAGTCCAAAACTTGGGGCCAATGCTATTTTTTTAGCATTGGCCCCTTGATTTTCAGAAAAGCAAACCTATAGTTTTGCGCAGTTCGATAGCGACTGGTAGTTAACTGAATTGTTAATTAAAGTTTGTGATAACGGAACGCAGGTTCCAAAACATTTAGTAAAAACGTTTTACAGGAGGAAGTAAATGAAGATTCGTCCATTAAATGATCGTCTCCTTGTCAAGAGACTTCAGGAAGAAGAAGTGACCGCCGGTGGTATCATTATTCCAGATAGTGCCAAAGAGAAACCAGCAGAAGGTGAAGTCGTTGCCGTAGGGCCTGGTAAGGTCTCCGATAAGGGTGAACGTGTTGCGCTGCAAGTGAAAGAAGGCGATATGGTTCTTTTTTCCAAATATGGTGGAACCGATGTCAAGCTTGATGGTGAGGACTTCCTTATCATGCGTGAAGATGACATCCTTGGAATCGTAGAAAAATAACGAATAGTCATAGTTGATTATATACAGATATACAGGAGAATTAAATCATGGCAGGAAAAGATATTAAATACGGAGTAAAGGCGCGCGAGTCCATTCTCGCCGGTGTCAACACTCTTGCTGACGCTGTAAAAGTAACACTTGGTCCCAAGGGACGTAATGTATTGATTGAGAAATCCTTTGGTGCACCTACCATCACAAAAGATGGTGTGACCGTTGCCAAGGAAGTTGAAATTTCCGATAAAGTGGAAAACATGGGCGCACAGATGGTACGGGAAGTTGCTTCCAAAACATCTGATGTAGCTGGTGACGGTACCACCACCGCCACAGTTCTAGCTCAGGCAATCTATCGTGAAGGTGCAAAACTTGTTGCAGCTGGCGGAAAT
>CAMZKT010000014.1 GCA_947311435.1 uncultured Desulfocapsa sp. | reverse complement strand
TTTTCCGACATAAAAACGGATATATCGCAATATCCATTGACAATAGGTTTCTTCAGTGCGATAAGCATAATGATAATAACGAAGAACCTCTTTTACCTGGTCCATTAATTTGAGTTATGGATTTGGTCGAAAACCATTTTTATTTTCCATAATACCTCCTCAATATATCAATAAGAGGAATCAAACAATAATAATGTAATAAGGAGACGTTTTTGTGGCTTTTTATCCTTGTTTTTAGTTGAATAGAAAAATAAGCGGATAGAGTGGGCATCTATTGCCACCAATATGATGGAAAATTTCCATCTATCACCAACGTTCGGAGGTAAACCCTCTCAAGCAAATTGCCAATCAACGAAAAAGGAGATCAAATGAAGAAACTAAGACGATTCCCCAAAAACAAATTTGTGATTATCGCATATGTGTTGCATATGTCTTTGGCAAGTGTAGCCTTTTGTGCCACTTATAACGTTGCCCCCAATTTTGATTCGGATTGTTCAGATGGTAACTGCAATTTCCAGGCGGCCTTGGATGTTTCTTTGCTCAATAATGGTTCAACTAATACCATAAGACTTGCTCAAGGTGAATATATCGGAAATTTTACTTATTTTCCGTTAGGTAATAACACTGGCGATATTGAAATACTTGGTGGTTGGACTGCTGATTTTTCATCACGCACCATCAATCCTGAGAATACAATACTAAATGGCAATAATACAGGGCAAGTATTGAACATTAAGTTTGAAGATCTTGATAACCCTGTAATAATTGGTGGGGATATTAAGATAGAAGGGCTAACTATAAAAAACGGGAATGCATATATTGCCGGTGGATTAATGGCTTTTACAGCTGCTCCTTACCGTATAGACATATTACACTGTATATTTGAGGCCAATCATGCTGAGGATGCCGCAGGTGGTTGCGCTGTAGGGGTCTATGATTTCGCCAGTACTGACACTGACGGAGTTCTTTATATGGAAAACAACATAATAAGTAATAACGATGTTTCCATGACCGGAGCTACCGACGGAAATGGAGGGGGGTGTGATATCTTTGTAAATGGATTAGTGGTCATGAGAAATAACCTCATCCATAGCAATAATGTGGGCATAAATGGTTACCAACATCCTGATGGCGGTGGTCTTGACGTCCTTATATTAGCTGGAGATTTTTATTTTGTAAATAACACTGTAACTGAAAATAAGGTTGTTGCCGATACAGGCAGCAATGCCAGTGGAGGTGGCATTTCTATTGAGACCAAGCCTCCTGGATATGGAGGTCTTGAATCATGGGCACCAGGTCATGCTTATTTGTACAATAATATTATTTTTAACAATACTGTATCGACAACTCAAAGTTTAGGTGATGATATTGCCAATAAAGTCCGGGACACCTCCTCTCTATCCGGATCATCCCTATTAATTAGTAATTCATCCTATGATGATTTATGGAATGAAAGTAATGCTGTTGTGCCCACTCTAACAAGCAATACAAATTCAGATCCTCTTTTTTCATCCATCGCTTCGAGTCAATTTCACTTAACTGTACCTTCTCCATGTATTGACACTGGCTTGAATTCAGCTCTTTATCTACCGGAAAGAGATCTGGAAAGTAACATTCGGACGTGGGATGGTAATGGTGACAATATTGCAACCGTTGATATGGGTTGTTATGAGTTTGACAGTCAACAAAATATTAAAACCGGATTTTTATGGAATTTATTTTTGCCAGCAATAATCACAGGTAAAAATTAAAATTCTCCGAACAATCGCATTAAAGGGACAGCAAGAACTCGGCGTTTTTTTTAAAGTCCATCTTCCGCTCAAAGTTCATTGGTTTATCAAAAGTCCCAGGTACGCAATCTTGCCGCCCCTTATGCGTGTCGTTATGTGTGACAACCAAGGTATTGATCCATGAAATTTTGCTATTGTGATGAGACAGGAACAGGCGAAGTACGCCTACCCCCATTCTTAAACCACCAGTCGGTAAATTTAAGGTGGAATCAGCAGTCCCTTTTTGTAGCGACTGACAAGTCAGTTCGCTACTATTTCCATGCCACGTCTTTATACAAACACAAAATCATGTTACTGTCGTCCTGCTCACTCGGAGGATAGGGCAACGCTGAGGAGCGACCCGAGCGCCGAAGTGAGTGACTTGAGAATGGGAGGCTGGGTGTGGTAACACACCTGGCCTTCTTCTTTGTACCTTCCCATTCTTGAGTCCTTAATGCGTTAAACCTACCTACGGCGAGCGAAGCGAGCCACAGGGATTTGGAACAAACTCAATGCACTGACACCCCTGAGAATACCTCAAGCGGTGTGTGTTTGTCCAGAGATGAATGTTTCCTTTCTTGGTTATAATAGTCGAAATATCGCTTCAGCCCCCTATACAGCGAATGCCCAACTGAGTATGCTTTGGGGTAAATATCTTCGTATTTGACTGTCCACCATAGACGTTCAATAAATACATTGTCCAGAGCGCGGCCACGGCCATCCATGCTGATTGCAATGCTCTTGCTGAGCAACACTCCTGTAAACGCCTCAGAAGTGAACTGTGCCCCCTGATCCGTGTTGAATATTGTTGGATTTCCTAGGGTCAGTGCATGCTGTAATGCGGCCACACAGAACAGGCTTTCCATAGTATTAGAGAGCTCCCAGGCAAGTACATAGCGGCTGTACCAGGTAAGCGTAGACTCCGGTCTATTACAGCAGCAAGATACATGACCCCATGCTGCATCGGGATATAGGTGATATCCATGCTCCACACCTGCCCGACTTGATCTATAATCATATCGCGTAACAGGTATGGATAAATCTTATGCCCAGGTGCTGGTTTGCTTGTATGAGGCCCAGGTGTTATGACCTGAAGTCCCATAAGTCGCATTAAACGAGCCACTCGTTTATGATTAACCTGATGGCCCTCATCCCGCAACCAATCAGTCATACGGGGGTACCCAAACTCGGGATGCCGCAAATACTGTTCATCAATCAGTCGCATTAACAGTAGATTTCTCGCTGTCTCAACAGCAGGCTGATAATAAACACAAGATCTTGATACGCCTGCCAGGCTACATTGCCGCCTGATGGAATAATCAGCGCTCGGTTCCACCCAATTCCTCCGGGTCGATAGCGGCAGGCTCATAGCTTTTTTTCAAGCCATTTAACATCCATCTTCAGTCGGCCAATTTCTTCATAAAGTGGTGCTGTGAGCTCTTCTTCTGTCTTGGCCTTACTTTTCTTTCCACGGGAAAAAAGTTCAGCAGCATTCATCTGCAGTTGCTTTTTCCAGGTTGAAATCTGATTTGGATGTATCTTGTATTCCGTTGCCAGTTCAGAAAGTGTCTTGACTCCCCTGATGGCCTCGATTGCGACTTTGGCTTTAAACTTGTCCGAATGTGCCTTTCTTTTTCCTTTCATTTGCATCCTCTTTTAATACCAGTTTTGGAATGCAAATTCCACTTAAGAGGGTGGTCCTAAAATTGGGGCTAAGCGCACTCCGTTTCATGCAACCATAACCTTGTCACGAATGACCTCTTTTGGTAAGCCACGGAAAATGTCTTCTCTACGATCTGCAAGAATCAGTTCGAGAGCACCCCGGAGACTGTCTTTTTCCTCTCCAATTGATTCACCTTGGCCATTAGCACCTGGTATTTCTGGGCATATCGCCCAATATCCACCTTCTGGTGCCGCTTCTATAATAGCAGTGAATTCTGCTTTCATAATTTTCTCCAAAAATGTTTTATTTCGGTACTTGGGGTCAAAAAACAGACTGGCACTGCTGACTGGGGGCGGGCCAAGCGAATCAACTGTTTATTGTACAAAAATGTCACAAATATAGTCATTTTTACCCCCTATATCGTCCTTTAGAAGAATAGCAGAAGAATAGGGGACAGACTGAAAGCGCCGATTAAAACCGGTAAAGGATAGAGAATGAAAGAGTCTTATGGTGAAGGTTTAGCAAATCACACCATCCTCGAGTCATGCGGCAAT
>CAMZKT010000013.1 GCA_947311435.1 uncultured Desulfocapsa sp. | reverse complement strand
GTCGGGGGTAACCATGACCACCTCTTGGCCACAGCACCTGATCTCGGCAGAAAATTGCTCAAAGATGCTATTTATCTTCAGGATGAGAGTATTGTTATTGAAGGAATTAAAATTTACGGAAGCCCCTGGCAGCCAATTTTCAATACCAATGCCTGCGATGCCTTTGCACTGTCCAGAGGCAAAGTGATACAGAAAAAATGGAGCCTTATTCCTCAGGATACAGACATTCTCCTTACCCACTGCCCGCCCTGTGGAATAATGGATGAAGATGGAGGAGTAAGCCATGGCTGCTCTGACCTTCTGAAAGAAGTTAAGCGTATTGTGCCAAAATACCACGTATTCGGGCATATCCACAATCATAACGGAATATGGAAGGTGGGTTCCACAACGTTTATAAACTGTAACATCAAAGGAAGCAATGGGCACATACGGCCTGCGCTCACTTTTGAGTATCCATCCCGATGACAGTAAAAAGCATGAGTACCATCAACACACCTTTCCTTTTCAAGCTTACAAATAGGAACTAAAAATGACTGACGAAGAGCAGATCCTCCTTGGTGGCAACAAATCTGGAAGTCACATCCTGTTAAACCCAGCCATGGCCAATCGCCACGGTCTTATCACCGGCGCCACTGGCACAGGAAAAACCGTTACGCTGCAAGTACTTGCGGAATCTTTTTCCCGCCTCGGTGTTCCCGTTTTTTCAGCAGACGTGAAAGGTGATCTCTCGGGAATTGCCAGCCCTGGAAAATCGCATCCCAAAATACAGGAACGCCTGGATCACATGGGTATTACCGAGCATTCCCATGAAGGATGTCCAACCCTGTTCTGGGATATCGAAGGCAAGACAGGCCACCCTGTACGAAGCACGGTTTCTGAAATGGGTCCGGTATTGCTTGCAAACATCCTTGAACTCAATGATACCCAGACAGGCATTCTTCATGTTGCATTTTCCCTTGCCGATGACCAAGGGCTACTCCTACTTGATTTAAAAGACTTGCGCTCAACACTCAACTGGCTTGCTGACAATCGCAAAGAACTGGCAAGGGAATATGGCAATATCGCCTCACAAAGTGTCTCTGCCATTCAACGGAAACTTTTGGTGTTAAAAGAATCCGGTGGGGATCTCTTTTTTGGTGAACCGGCACTGAACATTGAAGATTTCATGCACGTCGATTTTTCAGGTCGTGGGGTAATAAGCCTTCTTGACGCCTCATCCCTTTACTCAAACCCTCGTGTTTACACCACGTTTCTTTTATGGTTGCTCTCTGAACTCATGGAAGATCTACCGGAACGGGGCGATGCGCCATTACCCAAACTTGTCTTCTTTTTCGATGAGGCGCATCTTATATTCGACAATGCACCCAAAAGTCTCATTGACCGAATAACACAAGTGATACGACTTATTCGCTCCAAAGGTGTGGGAATATTTTTCGTCAGCCAATATCCAAATGACATCCCTGATGAAATCCTTGGACAGCTTGGCTGCCGTATTCAGCATGGGCTACGGGCCTTCACACCAAAAGATCAGAAAGCTGTAAAGGTTGCAGCTCAGACATTTCGCCAGAACCCTGAAATTGACACTGAAACGACTATTACTGAACTTGGACTTGGTGAAGCTCTTGTTTCAACACTTGACCCAAAAGGGCGTCCCACCATGGTTGATTGGTGTCTCATGGCTCCTCCACACTCCCAAATTGGCCCGATTCCAGATGATCTCAAAACGAAGCTCATGGCACGTTCTCCGATCAAAGGACGTTATGACACGCTGGTTGACCGGGAATCCGCCTATGAACTCCTGACTAAAAGGGAAGAAGAACTTCACAGAAAACGGCAGGAAGCAGTGGCCGAGTTGGAACGGGAGAAGGCAGCCGCTAAAGAGGAAAAGAAAAGAAATAGAAGTAGTGGCAGACAGCGCCAGTCAATCCTTGAAAGTACACTCAAATCCATTGGCCGAAGTGTTGGCTCTCAAATTGGACGTTCTCTTGTCCGTGGAATCCTGGGCTCACTGATCGGAAAACGACGATAGGCATGGCCAAGAATTTTGGATAAGATAGATACCCTCCACCAAATAGTTACCGTTCTTTTTTCTTTTTCATTGCAGAGCAGCGAAGAAACCTATACTACTGTGTATACATTTCTTTCCGGTATTTTCTCAGCACAACGCTAAAAGGAGGCAATAGAGCCGATGAAACAGCACCTCTTTCTTTCGCTGACATTGGGAACCGGATGGTTACTCTGCCCTGAGTCACTAGTCATGGTCGGTAATGGTGCAGGACAAATGGGCTGGATAGCTCTCCCTCTACTCGTCGCTATTGCTCTGCTGTATTCTATCTGCAATAAACTCATTCAAACTCCCCGGTTTCCTGATACCACCGGCGGAGGGTTTCTTTTACTCAAAACCATGACCGGTGCTATTCCAGCAGCAGGCATTTCCCTCGCCGCCTTTATCCCGCTCCTGATTCTTGCTGCAACGGCTCTACTGGTAACTTCCGGATACACATTTAATGAAGTCTTTCTCTATTGGTTCCCGAATTTTGGGTTTTCTTTTCTCCTTCTTGCTCTACTCTGCACCCTGCAGCTCCTCCCTGAAAAACTTATTGTACGAGCTCAAATCTTCTTTGTATGTCTTGCCGCAGGTGGTCTACTGATCCTTTCTGTTTATGGAATCACCACTTCTGATATTCCAACCACTGCGGTGCTCAAAGAATCCGGAAGCATTTGGTCCAGTTCTTCAGCAATCCTGCTCCTTCTCTTTGCAGGGTTAACTTGTAACAGTAACACCCAGCACTCTTTCTTCTCTGTACCAGTTGCCGGCTTACTCATATTTTCACTCTGGATAGTCGCCTCACTTACCTACGTTTCTCCCGAACGACTGACTTCTTCCACCATCCCATACATGACAGCGGCACGAAAAATCATGGGGGAACCCGGACGACAACTTATGGGCATCATTGTTATCAGTGGTACTTGTGCTGCCATCACCGGCCTGATGCTGTTGTGCAAACAGATGCTTTGCAATATCGCAGGCGTAAATTCGCCAAATTCCAAATTCTCAAGAAATCTACGCTGGTCCTTTTCACCCCTGATTGCAATGATAACTGGAATATTGCTGGCCACTGGCCTTGCAGGAGATGAATTACTCGAAGTACTCCTGCGGGGCGCCCTTATTCTCTGGCTCGCCCACTACACCCTACTTTGTTTCGCTGCCATCCTTCATAGTTACAGAAAAGCAAAAACAGTCCCCTGGACAGGATCGGTCTGCACGTGCGTTCTAATGGTCGCACTATTCAGCCTTATTACTGACAATCCGCATAGAATGGAGTTACTAGTGTTTCTCTTTTCCGTGCTCATTATATCTGGTCTTTTCTCGACTATCTGGTTTTATATAAATACTATCCATCCCAACAAACACTTAACAAATGGAGAAAACCGATGAAAAAAATTCTATTACTCCTCTCACTCACATTACTGATGGCCTGGCAGCCGGCATTTGCTGCCGAGGTACAACTTATGACGAAAGAAGAACTAAAAAGTCGGCTCGACACAGGAGATGTCACAGTACTGGATGTTCGTTCCGGAAGAGACTGGGGGTCCAGTGAATTTAAAATTCAAGGTGCTTTTCGTGCGTCTGGCGGCGACATCGCCAAATGGTCCAAAGATTACCAGAAGGATCAAAAACTTGTTCTTTACTGCGCTTGACCCAGCGAGGCGACCAGTGCCAGTTTGGCACGGCAGTTGATGTCCATGGGATATACAGATGTTCATGCCCTGAAAGGCGGATGGCGCGAATGGTTCAGAGCAAAATTCCCCGTGGAAGAAAAGTAATATGCCCCACCTTCTTGCTGCAGATATTGGGGGAACAAAGTGTGATCTAGCCATCTTTGACCTTTCACAGAAACAAGAGGCAGCGCCTGTTTGCCGGATCCGCTATCGCAATCGTGAGTTCCAGAGTTTTGACGGAATTCTCAGTGATTTTCTCAGTAACACCGAAACACCCGAATATGGATGTTTCGGTGTCGCAGCTGTCGTGTATCAGGGAACAGCACCACTCACCAACAGCAATTGGACCATCAGCCAAAACGAACTGGAGCAGTCCTTCGGATTGAAAGAAATTTGCCTTATCAACGATCTGACTGCTCTCTGCTCAGCTCTTCCCTTTCTCCCTCACAATTCCCTGCATACCATTCAGCAGGGTGCTGTTCAGGAAAATGGTGTTCGGGCGGTGATTGCTCCCGGTACGGGCCTGGGGGAAGGGTTTCTTGTTGAGCACAACTCACTGTTCTTTCCTCAAGGGTCTGAGGGCGGCCATTGTGACTTTGCCCCGCTCAATTATGAACAAACAGAACTCCTCGGCTATATGAGGAATCGTCATGCTGCTGTCAGCTATGAGTTACTCTGTTCAGGAGTAGGCATCCCGAATATTTTTGACTACCTTGTGGCGAGCGGGGGAGACGGACACCAGGATCAAATCGACCGGATAAACCTGGCACATGACCGAACTCCGCAAATTATAACAGGCGCGACAAAGAAATCTCCCTGTCCCCTATGCCGTAAAACTCTGTCTCTTTTTCTTGAGATTCTGGGTGCAGAAGCCGGCAACCTGTCCCTTAAACTTTACCCGACTGCCGGATTGTTTATCGGCGGAGGTATCCTGCCTCGGATTGCAGACAAAATATCATTTACTCCATTCCTGGATGCCTTCAGGAAGAAAGAAAAAATGCACTCTTTAATGAAACGATTTCCCATACACCTTATAATGAAGAAAGATGCCGCTCTTTTAGGAGCACTCTGCTATGGCCGTCAACGTTTTCTTACTCGCATTGAACAAGAGGTGTAACACCCAGCGATTCTCAAACAATTCCGACCTGTCGGCTTAGGTCAGAATTCAATGCATCATACGTAATTCTCTGGATCTCTCCACGACCCCCCCTGATAACTCCATTTATTGGGAGAGTTTTATTCAAGGAACAGCAATGGCAGACATTCCGCACAAAAACAATTTTGATCTTCTTCGCCTTACACTCGCCTTCAGTGTCTGTCTGGCACACCTCGCTGAAGTCAGTGGAGTTTCAGAATTTCGTCCACTCGCCCTTTATTTCAATTCCGGCGTAGCAGTGGATTGTTTTTTTATCGTCAGCGGGTTTCTTATTTTCAGGAGCTACAACCGATCGCCCAACCTTCTCTATTATTGTGGAAAAAGGATCAGGCGCATCTATCCCGCCTATTTAACTGTAATCCTTCTTGCGGTATTGCTGCTTCCTTTGCTGAGTTCTGCAACAGATATTTTCTTTTCTCCACCATGGTTTCGTTATCTTTTTTCCAACCTGGCTTTCCTGAATTTTGTGCAACCTGATCTCCCCGGCGTCTTTACAACAAATCCCCTCCAGGCAATCAACCCACCACTGTGGACGATTAAAGTTGAAGTTATGTTTTACTGTTCGGTACCACTCATCTTTCTTCTTTTAAAAAATCATAAAAAATGGCTTGTACTGACAATCCTCTACCTTGGATCGACTTTCTACTCAATGGTACTTCTCAATATTCATCAAAGTAGTGGGAGCCCCATCTACCAGACACTGGCTAAGCAGTTTCCTGGCCAACTTGTTTTTTTTCTCGGTGGAGGCGGAATTTACCTCTATATCTCATTCTTTCAACGACACCGCTTTACAATACTCCTCCCTTCGCTTTTTTTTCTGCTAAGCAAGAATTACCCTGTCCCTCCCGCCTTATATCCTTTGGCGCTCTCAGTGTCAGTGATATTCTTTGCGCTCTATTTTCCCTACCTGGGAAACTTTGGTAAATTTGGTGACATATCCTATGGGGTTTATATTTATCACTTCCCACTCATCCAGCTCTTCACCGCTTTTAATTTTTTCCAGGAAAGTCCATGGCTGGCATTTGCACTTCTTATCCTGTCAATTCTTACCATGGCGTCCTTATCATACCATTTTGTAGAACGTCCGTTTCTTGGTAAACGCTCCCATTACCGACGTGCTACTGAGGGAAAAGCAACCTGAATGGTACAGCAAATCCCGCAAGATAACGTCCTCCGTCATTTTTTCGGAAATTCATCGAAGGTTTCGCTCTCTGCTTTAGGTGAGGGAAATATCAACGATACCTTTCTTGCCCGAAGTCCGCAAAAATCTCTTGTCCTGCAAAGAATCAATCATTCTGTATTTCCCGACCCACAGATTCTCATCAGGAACCTACATCACCTGACCATACACTTCAAATCGCTCCCGCACTTAACCGGACAGCGCTGGGAGGATGCCATTCTTATTCCCACCTTGGATGGCTCAACATCGGTTCGTGACAACCAGGGGGCTGTATGGCGAGCACTCTCTTATATCGACGACAGCATCTGCTTTTCCCATGTAAAAACGACACTCCAGGCAGAACAAACGGGATGGGCACTGGGCCATTTCCATAAACGACTCATCGGCCTGGCTGTTGAGAATATGGAGGTTCCACTTCCCGGGTTTCACAATCTTGAAGGCTACCTCACGCAATACGAGCAAATTATCGACGAACCTAGAGTAAACGAGCCTCTCAACGTAAAACACTGTCTGGAAATCATCACGGAATACAGGGATGAGGCCCTGATTCTTGCAAGAACGCATGCAGGCAGAAGTGAAAATCCCGGAATCATCCATGGAGACCCGAAGATTGGCAATGTCCTTTTTTCAAAAAAGAGTGGCCTTGCAATCAGCCTTATTGACCTTGACACCGTCGGCCCCGGACTCCTGCATCACGATATTGGTGACTGCCTCCGTTCCGTCTGCAACAAAGGTGGCGAAACGGGACGAAGCGATACGGTCACATTTGACCTGGATCTCTGCCGACACGCCCTCTCAGGTTATTTTAAAGCAGGAGGAACACTTCGAACAGAACGTGACAAAAAATTGATTTATAACAGTATAACTGCCATCACCTATGAATTGGGGCTTCGCTTTTTTATTGATTATTTGCAGGGAGGAACATATTTTAAGAGTAATACACTGGAGGAAACATTAGAAAAATCCCTGGTTCAGTTTTCGTTATTTTTTGATATTGTAAGGAAAAAAGAAGCCATAAATGAGATAATTCGAGAAAGTAGCAGGGGAGATGAAGTCCACCATATTCACAACAGCTGAATAGGTTGGAGTAACGCTGCTCTACACGCTGGTCAACCCCAAAAAGGGAGGGGATAACATGGCAGACAACATTGACAAAGTAGTTCCAAAAAAAATTCGTCGTAAAGTGGCCAAGGCAAAGAAGAAAGAATTACTTGGCTGGGAGTACCCCTACCCCAAAAAGATGAAACGTGAGCTCTACGAGGCAGAAAAAAAGGAGTTGCAGATAGAACTGCTTAAAATGCAGAACTGGGTACAGAAAAGCGGAACAAAGATCGTGATGATCTTTGAAGGAAGGGATGCCGGCGGTAAGGGAGGAACCATCAAGCGGTTTATGGAGCATATAAATCCGCGTAGTGCAAGAGTCGTTGCCTTGGGTGTTCCAACAGAAACTGAACGTGGGCAATGGTATTTTCAGCGTTATGTTTATCATCTTCCCACCTCAGGGGAGATGGTACTCTTTGACCGTTCCTGGTACAATCGTGCTGTAGTGGAACCAGTCATGGAGTTTTGCAGTGAAAAAGAACACAAAATCTTTCTGGAGCAAACACCCCTGTTTGAAAAAATGCTGATCCAGAGTGGCATCAGATTGTACAAGTTCTGGTTTTCTGTGAGCCGCCCTGAGCAATATCGACGTTTCAAATCCAGAGAAATCGACAGGTTGAAACAATGGAAACTGAGTCCCATTGACCAGGAATCTCTCGGACATTGGAGTGATTACAGCAAAGCAATAGCAGAGATGTATGAACATACACACACTCCTTACGCTCCCTGGCTGGTGGTTAGATCTGATTGTAAAAAACGGGCTCGTTTAAACTGCATACGCCATGTATTGCATGATCTTCCCTATACAAATAAAAATAAGTCTGTTGCCATTACTCCAGATCCAAAAATTTTAGGTCTGGCTCCTGAGATGTATGAGTCCTATAAAGAGCAGAAAAATGCTCATACTTAAATCCTGCACTTCAGAAAATGAAAAAATTCCAACCTGTCGGGTTAAGTCATAAATAAAACTCCATGGATTCACTGATCGCCCATGAGCCAGGCATCTTACAAACCATTTACGTAACTACTCACGGGGGTAAGCGACTTACTTGCGCAAACCACCGATTTTGTAACTACTTACAGGGTGCCGCAGTTTTTCGCAGGCAGGCTGGCGCAGCGTATAAGTCATACGTAATCCAGCGTGACCAAAGGAAAATGCGGTATCCTGTAAGCAGTTCCCCATTTTTACTAATCAAAAACACTTTATGAAAACATCTCCTTTTAGTCTTCGAAACAAATCATCTGAATGTGCAGCCCGCAGAGGAGAACTCAACACACTCCATGGAAGCATTCAAACACCGGTTTTCATGCCGGTTGGAACTCAGGCCACCGTAAAGTCGGTAACCCCAGAGAATCTTACGGAAATGAATGCCCAAATTATCCTGGGCAACACCTATCATCTCTTCATCCGCCCAGGCCATGAATTGATAAAAAGCTTTGGAGGTCTGCATACCTTCATGCACTGGAATCGCCCCATCTTGACTGATTCCGGGGGATTTCAAATCTTCAGCCTCAAAGAACTGGCCAAGATCACAGAAGAAGGCGCAGCTTTTCGTTCCCATCTTGATGGTGCGAAGCTCTTTTTAAGCCCGGAAGATGCTGTGCATGTCCAGGAAGCACTAGGCTCAGACATCATGATGTGCCTTGACACCTGTATCCCATATCCTGCAACACGGGAAGAGACAATTAACTCTACTGATCTCACGACTCGCTGGGCCAGACGTTGTCGCAACACCCAGAACGATACCGGACAGCTCCTGTTTGGTATTGTTCAGGGGGGGATGCATCATGATTTGAGGAAAGAGCATGCTGAAGCTCTGATTGATATCGGTTTTGACGGGTATGCAATCGGAGGTTTGAGCGTTGGTGAAGAAAAATCCATCATGCAGGATATGACAGAAGCAACTATTCCACACCTTCCTGAAAACTACTCACGTTACCTCATGGGTGTGGGAACACCGGAAGATTTAGTTGAGGG
The DNA here is from genome assembly GCA_947311435.1 of uncultured Desulfocapsa sp. Lineage (GTDB taxonomy): Bacteria > Desulfobacterota > Desulfobulbia > Desulfobulbales > Desulfocapsaceae > Desulfocapsa. Next base: position 18,454 of record CAMZKT010000013.1, on the reverse strand, counting down.
AGTATATCGGGGAGTTGATATGTTTGACTGTGTAATGCCAACCCGAAACGCCCGAAACGGTACAATGTTCACTTCCAAAGGAAAAGTGGTTATCAAAAATGCCAGGTATCGTGAAGACAAACGCCCCATTGATCCCAACTGTGACTGTTACACCTGTCGCAACTATTCACGAGCCTATTTACGACATCTCTTTCAATGCAGAGAAATCCTCAGCTATCATCTCAATACTATTCACAACCTTCACTACTATCTCAATCTCATGGAGGAAATGCGTGAAGCCATCGAAAAAGATTGCTTTTCGGCTTTCCGTAACGATTTTTATGGCAAGCTTGAAAGAGAGTGATTACAAATATGAGGTTCAGGCAATCACTTAACGCTTTTCCGACTCGTCGGATCAAGCTTGCAATACAGCTTAACAATTATATACAAGCAGGTACTTAACATTCATGATGGTTGAGAAGGAAAAGCCGTCACAAGCGGAGGAATTATTATGGTAGATGTCGCATACGCAGCAAATGGAGCAACAGGTGGAGCAGGGGGTTTTGCCTCTTTTATTCCCCTTATTCTTATATTTGCCGTCTTTTATTTCATGCTTATCAGACCACAGCAAAAACAGGCAAAACTACAACAAAAATTTTTGGATGAACTAAAAAATGGCAACAAAGTCGTAACCAAAGGTGGTATTCACGGAACCATCACCGGTCTAACCGATACCGTTGTTACCCTGGAAGTCGCTGACAAAGTACGAATCAAGGTTTCACGTTCTGCCATTGGTGGCCCCCTGAACAAAGATGGCGTCACTGCAACCAATAAGAACAAAAAATCTTTAGGCGGCTGAGGGATCAACAACTGTTAATCTCCTACAGTCTGTAGAAGGAAATAAACAGGTAGATTTCATTCGAAAACTGCCTGTTTTAGCGTATCCACTTTTAAAATGGGCTATCCCCCATACCCCTTCAACTCATTATCAGCATCTTTCTTCTCACGTTTTCCCTCGATATCTCCGTCAGCCCGTTCATCTTTAGTGGTCCCAAAGATAGGGGCTATCAAATGCGCAGGCAACAATAACGTTCTAAAAAGCATAGCAAAAGGAAGCGTAGCCACTTTTTTGAAAGTCGAATAAGTAACATGCGGATCGTCTAAATCTCCTGAAATTTGGACGTTAATTGAGGGCTTTTTTTCTTTTCCTGCCAAAATAAAACCCAGTAAGGGAATCTTGTTGATATTCTTTTTAGCCTGAGTAATAAGGTTTAAATCCATTCCAATTGTCCTCTTTACGAAATCGATCCACCCGACTCCTGCAATGCTGAGTTCTGGGGACTCAAGTTTCATGGAATTCACGGTCGAAAAACCATCTTTTACCGACATTCCCACAACCAGGACATCAACCGGCAATCCACTATAACTATAAGAAGGAAGATTGAATGTAATAAGTGCCGGAATGGTATTGAAAATAGCAAGGATATTATTCAGAATATTAAAATTCCTAAAGACAGTATCTTTAATTTCAAGTAATACTGAATATTCATCAAAGCTCCCTCTGGCTACCACAGCCATATTGCCATGCTTAAAATCGACATCTGGAGCTAATGCTTCCATAAAAGTATCATTGAGTCGGTTTCCTGCCAGCATGAACGAATTCCCTTCTATATCCACACTTATTCCCCCATCACCATATTCTATACTTGCAGTCACCTTGCCGTGCAGAGAATCGAGACGAAACTTATCCGCAAGAAGAACCCGATCTGGTGCCACCACAAGTCCCCCCTCCACAACCTCAATAGTGCATTGCAACTCCTCCTTTTCTTCCGGATCACGTATGGAGTCAGGATACTCTTTCAGGAATTGGAATATCCCAGGAAGATTTAAAAATGTATCCCTGGCAGAGATCATAAATTTCTCTTTAAAAAGTAAATGAATATCCTTATTCACTGTGGCAATAAGCCCGTGTTCGCTTGATTGACCCAGCACGGTGTAACGATCAACAGGCTGCCCATCCTTAACCAGCAGAGCATAACGATAAGGAATATCAGCCCAAAACTCATAAGCACGACCATCAGCTCTTGAAACGACCTTCATGCTACCGGCATCAATCATAAGCCTTTGTAAAAATGGAGAATACTTGGCAGTAGCTCCAAGATCTTCAGCTTCAAAAGACCAACTGTTGCGATCCTCACCGATAAACTCCGCACTAAGCTCTGGAAAATTGAATACAAGCCCTCTATTTTCCACCGCCACCTGAACAGTAAGTATATCTGAAGGAGCAAGGACATGGCCTATCTTCTCGTTCGTGACATCAAGATGCTCAAGCTCAAAAGTGCCCTTTTTCAACTTATGGTTATATCTCCCTGATACATTGCTCTTAAAAACATCCCCGTACCTGACACCTCCTCTATTAATGGCAAAACTCTCTTCTGAAAAAGTTAACTCAGCCGGAGAAAGAACAAATGGGACACCATGCAAAATCCATTTGGATTCGCTTTCACTTCGAATCAACATATTTTTATCATACTTGAGCATAAGCGTTCCCGGACTATCGACAAGTTGCAGATATTGTGAATGGTACTTGAGGATATCTGCCTTCAAATCAAAAATTTTATCCTGAAGGGAAAATTTTCCAGAAATTTCGGCCGTTATTCCTGGCAGGACTGATAGAATGGTCGGTTCAAGCTCACCTGCAAAGTCTTTGAAGGAAAAAGAGCTTGTGAACTCTGCCAACCGAACGGATAAAGCATCAAGTTCCCAGAAAGAAGAATCTCCCGTTATTACAGAGTCACCTGGTCGTATCCTATAATGAAAAGAAGGATCAGTTTTTCCCTTGGCAAGTTTCAAGAAAAACTTTCCAACGGTAAAAGAAGCCTCCTGTAGACTAATATCGAGATCTCCAATATCCGTATCGGCATCAAACTCCCCCGTAACATCTGCCACAAACATGTCTCCATAACTCACTTCCATCTGCCTGAAGGAAATAACGGTGTCATCAAGGTCAATTATAGTTTTTTTCAAGCCATAATTATCCTGATTATAATCAACACGTCCTTCATCAATGCTAAACGTTCCACGCGCTGTTACCTGATCGGTATAGAGATTCACAGTAAGGATCAAATCGGTAACAGTTTTTCCTTCCGTCTGTTTAAAGGGCAGGAGAATATCGTAATATCCCAGGAGATCAACAATATCCTGATTTGCCTGGGCAGTGGTCTGAATATAAGCAGTGAGCAGGATATTTGAGGGTAAATTGAAGTTAATATCCAACCATGAGTCCTCTGTAGCCTGCCCGTAAAAAGTTGCATTATGGGGAAGAATAACAAGTACCCCTTTATCAAAAACTACATCTGTGTATTCGCTTTTAATGGGATCCAGATCAGTGGCAAACGCATATTGGCACCCCTCAACCCGCGCTTCCGCATGGAAGCTTTCGAGCAAGTGGAGAGGATTGTCCCATGGAAAGTCACCCCTGAATGATTTTAATTCGTAACGGCTGCCAATAAGATAATCAGTAATCCAGCGTTGTATATTGGAGGGGAGGCCGAAAAGGTCGACAAAAGGAGTTATTGTTGTGATAAGCTCACTTTCTCCGCCCTGAAAGGAGAGTCGTTTCTGATCCAGTGAGAGATCAATATTCACTGGTAGGGAATCTGCCAAAAGCAACTCAAACCGACCAATACCCGATTTTTCGTTCAAGTCAAACTGGAGTTTCCCTGAGGCAGTTGAATTAAAGGCTTCGCTTTTCAGATTGCTGATATCAACAATCAGAGTATCACCAGCCAACTTAAAAGTGGCATACCCGCCCAAGAAAGGGGAAGAAAAATTGATTTGGCCCTGAGAGGATTCGTATAAACAACTTCCCCGAATTTCTCCAAAGCTGAGTTGTTTGACTGACAATTTTGAAAAAAGACGATCAATCCACTGAAACAAAGGAACTATTTTTTCTGCAAAGCCAAGGTCTAAAGACGGCTGATTGCGTCTGGTGTTCGTAAAATTCAGGTCAATCGTCTCGATATGCAGTTCCAGTTTGCTCCGCCACTGTAGCGTTACATTATTCAGTACCGCGGGGCCTGCGTGTAACACATCCACCTGAAGTCCTTTCTTGAGAAACCACCCACAGGTAAGGAGTAGCACAGTGAGACACACAAACAAATAGAAAAAGATACGCTTCATAATTGTTCTCCGCACAGGCTAACGAAAAAGATAGTATCCACAAAGACCATGAGGAAAGAATAATACTGCCCTGCTATTGTCGTGTATAATCCTGAAGGATGTCAGCCATCACTGCCCCTGATTCGGCAGACTGAGCATAACAACGTTTCAGTAAACCGCCCCTGCATCCCATCCATAAATTGATATGTCCTGCCCATGCCGTGAAGAGCCACAACACATCCCCCAAGAGCGTCAGCCTCTATTGCTGCAAGCACTCAACAGGATGTAAAAGCCCAAAAAAGACAAGAAAACAGTAATGGCGCAAATACGTGTAAATCAAAGTTATTACCCGACACTCTGTTGATACATATGGACATCCTGTTGGGGATAAGGAAAAGAGATTCCTCTTTCATCAAAGGTGAGTTTAATATTTTCTGTCAGTCTAAGCCGTACATCCCAGTAATCTGCCGTTTTTACCCAGGGGCGTACAATAAAATTCACACTGGAATCTGCAAGCTCAGAAACTGCAATGGTTGGTGCAGGGTCGCTGAGGACACCTGCATCAGCTGAGACAATTTCAAGAAGAGTCTCTTTGGCCTGACGAATATCATCGTCATACCCAATACCAATGACAAGATCCACTCGACGGGTTCCTTCGGCATTTATATTGGTAATAACCCCGGCGGTAATGCCACTATTGGGAATAATAACACGCTGATTGTCAGAAGTGAGCACAACAGTACTGAAAATATCAATCTGCTGGACCTTACCTGTAACACCATCAATATTTACTGTATCACCGACCTGAAACGGCCTGAACAGAATCAGCATCACTCCGGATGCAAAATTGGACAGCGAATCTTTCAGTGCCAGGCCAATGGCCAGACCGGCGGCACCGACGATGGCAATAAATGAGGTGGTCTGTATACCAAGCTGCCCTGCAGCTGCAATTATCACACCGACCAGTAAAACATAGTATATTAATTTACTCAGAAAACGACGGAGAGTCTGATCAACTCCCGCTTTTGTAAGTGCTTTTCTGGTCATCCTGGTGAGCCACATGGCAACCCAGCGACCACAAACAAAAATCGCTAAAGCTATGAAAACACTCGGTCCATTCGCCATTGCCCACTCTTTGGCAATTTCCAAATAGTGTGTATATGTGTCTATATTGGTTACATCATCCATGGTCAAGGGCGCAGGTGCTGTCTGTTCTACTGCCTTTTCCGCAGAAGCAAATAGTGCTGTAGCCAAGGTGAGTAGCATCAGCACATTCACCACACCAAACAATTTGAATACTCTTCTCAATCTCATTTAAAAAATCTCCTTATGATATACTATTTCGGGTTATCAAAAAAGGTTCCCGCCCCCAAAAGCAGAGCATTGAGCCTATCACATCGGATGTTTTCTTTCCACATGAATAGCATTCAATACCAAAAGCTTATCGATGAACTAGTCAACCCTTCCTTTTTCAACACCGTCGAGATATCCAAAGGATGACTCACTCTTCAAGAATTCCCAGCAGTTTTCTTGAATTCCGCGTAGTCTCCACAGCTATCTCTTCAGTACTTTCTCTTCGCAGCTGAGCAAGTGCAATGAGAACTTCTGGTAAATATTCAGGAGAATTCCGTTGATTATGATATGCAAGGGGCGGGAGATCAGGAGAATCGGTTTCAAGCACCAAAGACTGCAAGGGGAGACGAGTTGCTACGGTACGAATTCTCGTTGCCCGGTCATAGCTTATCGTCCCACAGACACCTATAAGAAACCCAAGCTGCAAATAACGCTCAGCTTGTTGCAAACTGCCACTAAAGGCATGTACAATCCCCCCATAAGCGAAACGAAGCCGACGAAGAGTTTTCTGTACCAGGTCATGAGCCTTGCGAACATGCAAAAGGACTGGCAGGCCCGCTTCGGAAGCGATATCAAGTTGGCTTTCAAACAAATCCTGCTGGGCGACCTTATCCACATCTTGAACAAAATAATCCAACCCGATCTCCCCGATGGCAACCAGCTCTCCAGCCAAAGCATACTTTTGCAGCTCAAGAAGATCCGCATGGGTATGATCAGCCAGGTACAAGGGGTGAAGTCCTATGGCGGGAAAAAGGTCATCTTCCATACCACAGAGACCAAGAATTCTTCCCCAGCCAATCCGGCACACCCCCGGAATGACCTGGGCCACGACGCCATTCTTCCTCGCCCTCCCCAGAACCTGATCAAAATCATCGGCAAATACTTCAAGATCAATATGACTATGGGTATCTATCAGTTTCATTCAAATTGTGACACAACGATGAAAAGTTTTAATCGCAGCAAAAGTAAACTTCTGCTGTGCCACATCTCATGACGAAATTTGTCGCAGTCGCTCCTGGTCACTATCTTGACGTACGACACATAATGACTAGTGTTGTAATCGTAACCAGGCAACACAACATGTTAACAACTACTGGAGAAAATTTCATGCTGCACACCAAAACACTGGCAAAAGCATTTCTTGCAATCATAGAAGAAGCTGAAAAAATCAAAAAAGATGATGTGACGGGCAAAGCACAAAAAAGAATACAACAGATCATCTCAATAGCAAAGCATCAGAGTGACATACGGGATGCGCAAAAAGGAAAATGTTGTTCTGCACATAAAACATGTAAAAAATAGCCCTCTGTTCAGGTTGTCGGCTCTGCTTGGTGTGTTTTTTTCAACCAACTCATCTGGCACCTGTGCTTTCTGAAAAAAAGAACTTTCGTTTCTTTAATTTAACCAAGTAACACACCGCAATGGGCCAGTGAACCTTGTAACAATTATTCGAGCAGACATCACCACAATCGACGTGGATGGGATCGTTAACGCTGCAAACCCCTCTCTTCTTGGGGGAGGTGGAGTGGACGGTGCAATTCACAGGGCAGCAGGTCCGGAGTTACTGAGAGAATGTCGATCCCTCGGCGGATGTCCCACCGGCCAGGCAAGAATCACCAGGGCCTATAATCTTCCCTGCCACTATATCATTCACACGGTAGGGCCAATCTGGCAAGGTGGCGGCAATGGCGAGGCCGATCAATTGGCCTCCTGCTACCGGGAATGTTTCAGACTCGCACAGGACAATAAACTTCAATCCATTGCATTCCCAGCTATCAGCTGCGGTGTTTACGGTTTCCCCCACGATGACGCCAGTAAAATTGCAACCCGCGAAACCGTCTCTTTCTTATCCTCAGCAAGTTCCCCCATAAAGGTACTGTTTGTCTGCTTCAATGATCAAATTGAGAGGGCGATAAAAAAACACATCCCTTCAAGTCTCTGAAACAGCGTTCAGCAGCTCCTGCCTTCCACAACCCATTAAAAATACTTACGAGGCCATTAGCGTCCCCCATTTTTCAAGAGCCGTCCAATTCATAGTCACACCAAGCCCTTCTCCCTCCAACAGCCCGGCTCTGCCCTGATAGCCAAAATGTATATCTTCATTGCAAATATCTGACTCAAGAGTAAAGCGGGTGTACCCACCCTCCAGATATCTGACATCCCGGCAAAGAGCCGCTAAATGACGACCGGCTGCAGCAAGTACTCCCGTCTCCCCCACGTGACACCCGAGTTGACAGAAAAAACCATTTTCAAGCGCATGTTGCCACAGAGTTATGCTCTCTCTAAATCCACCACATTTTGAAAGCCTTATGTTGAATCCGGAGCATCCATGATCCCGGATAAGATTTTCCATATCACCCCTGTTGCACATGGACTCATCGGCAATGGTCGGAAGCATTCCTCGCGCTGTTACCTGTTTAAAGCCTTCCTGATTCTCCTTGGCCACTGGTTGCTCAAAGCTGCTTATACCTATCACACCCGAACCCTCTTCAAAAGCCAGGGCTTCGCTGGCGGAAAAGGCACCATTTGCATCGATTCGGATGTCCGGACCTGCCCCCAGAACCTCCCGGATATGGGAAAGGTAACTCACCCCTTCCTCAATATTTGACACTTTCACCTTCACAAATTGCATATCCATGGACTTGACAACTGATAAAAGGGGATCAAGGCTTTGCAGAGGTAAAAGGGGAATTACCGCAGAGTGGATGAAGGTTTCATTAACGGGAACATCAGCAAAAAGCTGCCAAAGCGGTACTTCCCTGAATTTTGTAAACAGATCAAGGCAGGCAAGCTCCACGGCACACCAGGCGGATGGATTCTGCTCTGCCATGGGCTGTTTTGAAACAGTATCAAGAAGCTGATTCAGACTCATACTGTCATCCCACTCTCTATTGGTGAGTTGCCCGCACATTTGAATGGCCGCCTCAACACACCCAGACAAAGATTCTTCTGTAACATATTTCCGGGGCGTCCCTTCCCCAATTCCCATGAAGCCATTGTCCGATTCAGCTATCACAATAATAGCTTCACTTTTCTTTCTCTCGGCAAGATTATGGTTAATTGCGAGCGAGAACGGTATTTCCAGCTGGTACACCTTGAGCTTGATTATTTTCATCTATTCTTCCATTTTCAATAAAGGGTGCAAGTTCTACAGCAGCATCTTTCCACTGATACCACTGATAAGGAGTGGCGAGTATATGTTCTTCAAGACAATTCCAGGCTTTTTTAGCAAGTGATACTTTTTCGCAACCATTCGCCAGGGAATCAACAGACAAAACATAACTGCCATTTTTTCGCTTCATCAGCCCAAGTACTGCTGGCACCTGAGCTCTTCGATAAAGGAAATCAAGCGTTTTATCCTGTGCCACATGATTACCGAAAACAGATACTTTCTCGGTCTTATGACGAATCCATTGAGAAAATTCATCACACTCAGTGATAAGAAAACGTCCCTCTTTTATCGCAGCCAGGGCTTTAAACAACACTTTATCCTGTTCAGAATCTATTAATAAAATATTGTGTTCAGCTGCTCTTTTCATTAATCCCTTTCGCAAGGATTCAGTCTTAAACTTGACGATCATAGCAATCTTATAGCCACTGAGTGAAAGTGCCATGGGAAGGAACTCAACAGCACCAAAATGGCCTGTAATAAGTATCCCCCCCTTCCCCTGAGCGGCAACCTTATCGAGAATACCCCGGTTCTGAATTGTGAGCTTCTTTTCCATAAAAGTTAACATTTTTACCAAGTCACGATGCCCCATAAGCAACTTTTCAAGATAATGTTCAAATATTCCAGCAAATGCCCTGATTGTATTCCAATGGAAACGCAGGAAAGATAACCTATGCTGCAGTGTAAACTTAAGCGATGAGAATATTTTTATCCGATCTTTTCCAAGCATGACATAGTAAAACATACCGAGAACATAAAGATATATTCTGAGAAAACAAATTGGTAAAACACGAGCCCCCCAAACGTTTATTGGAAGTTGAAAGAATTGACTCAATCCAATGACCGAAAAATCGTTTCGCTTTTTCATACGATATTCCTCCAGGAATAGTAACTTTATAATTGCCTTGAGCACCCTTGCCAGGCAAAACTTTCGTGTAACTTTTAGGAATGTGTAGTATTCTTGTAACCAATGAATTTCAACCAACGTGTCTCGTAGTTAAATTGATTACATAGAGATGTCCTTGCGGGATCGCTCTCAAACGTCCCACAAGACAGGAATTTAACCTAATGTAATAATAACACATCATGCTCAAGGTAGAAAACAATTAGTCTTAAATGTTCATCTAGTTAATCAGCCTAGTCTTAATACTTACGATTTCAAACTTTTCTTATGAACATACCAATATTACATGCTTCCTTGAGGAAAAAACCCCAGAACATCAGTTATTCCCCATTTACCAGTGATCAACATCATGTCAATTGCATTAATTCTCTGGCTGTTATCCAGTATATTGAAGAACACGCTCCCAGCAGCCTCCCAACATTGCTTGACAAGCTGATCCCAGAAATAAGAAAGACGCAAGATATCAAGTGTTTCCTGTCAGATCCAAACAACTGGATTCCTTCCAGCCTTCTGATCCAGCTTTTTGAAAATGCAAAAAACATCCTTGATGACGACGATGCCCCATTTCACATCGGCTACAATTCTGTCCTGAGAAAACGGTATGGACACATACAAAAGATTTTTATCTACAGCCTGGGAAGCCCAAGACAAAGCATCAAAAAACTCCAGAAACTCAACAATCACTTTAACCGGACAAAAACTGTTGAAATTATCAGTCTCACAAAAACCTCAGCAACCATCAGGCTGCATTGGGATAAAAATATTCCACTGAACATAGATTTTTGTCATTACAACAAGGGAATTTACCAGGCAATTCCCACCATGTGGGGATGCCCACCTGGAGAAATCACTGAAACTAAGAACTTTTTTAATGGGGATAAGTACTGTGAGTACCACCTTCAGTGGAAGACACTTGGTAGAATAAAATCCTTCTTTTTAAAGTTGCTCACCCCGGGAAAGGTTGTTCATGAAACCATCACCGAGCTTGAACTGGACAAAGAGCTACTAAAAGAAAAATACCACAGCATCAACACATTAAACAGACGTCTGGAACGAAAAATCATAGAGATGACGACTCTCCAGGAGTCAAGCACTGCCATCCTGTCCACCTTAAATCTTAAAGACCTTTTGAATGTCATTGTCTCTAAACTGATGGAGGTTGCCGAGCTCGATCGGGCCTGTATCTTTTTGGCAGACAAGAAAAAATCAAATCTGGTACTTATTCATGCCGTAGGGGTCGATCAGGCTCTTGTTGCCAGGTTTAAAGGGTATGAAATCCCATTGAATAAAGTGGACAACATCATTGCCAGAAGTGCCCACAGCGAAGAACCAGTTTTTGTTGAAGATGCCGATATTTTATCGCTGAACTCCGAGAATCTGTTATTAAAAACTCTGAACCCGAAAGCCTTTATTTTGATCCCTCTCAATGTTCGCGGGGAAATAATTGGAATAATGGTAGGGGATAACAGTAAGGAAAAAGAGTTTACTCATAAACCGGACAAGCATTTCCTGATGAGCTTTGCCAATCATATTGCAATGGCTCTGGACAATGCTAATCTCTATAAACAGTTGGAAAGCTCGGAAGAGCGGTATAGAGAAATTGTCGAAACTGTAAATGAAGGAATATGGCTGCTGGGTAAGGATGGAAATATAGAGTTTGCCAACAGACGCCTGATGGATCTGCTTGGCAATGACACACTGACGGAGATGAATATTTTCAGCTTAGTAAAAAACGAGGACGAACCCCTTCTTCTGAATGGCATTCAAGAAAATATCAACGGTAGGCCATCAAGACTTGAAGTGCAACTGCGAGGCGCCAGCGGCGAGTACAAAACAGTACTGTTAAGCAGTGTCCCCATTAGCAATGAAGGTTCCTTTTCAAGCTGCCTGGCTATCGTGACAGACCTAACAGATAAAAAAATCATGGAGAGAAAGCTGCTTCAGGCGCAGAAGCTGGAATCCATAGGGACAATGGCAGGAGGAATAGCTCATGATTTCAACAACATACTAACTGGAATACTTGGATACACTGCCATGCTTCAAAGAGGCCTTACTGACAATCCCAAGATGCGGGAATATGCTGAAATAATAGAATCCTCCTCCCTGAAGGCTGCTGATCTCGTCCAGAAGATGTTGACCTTCAGCCGGCACAGTATCCCTTCGGACAATGCAGCCACTGCAATCAGGCCGGTCATCAGAGACTCCCTGTCCCTTATACAAAGCTCCTTACCGGAGACGATTCAAGTGACACTCAACCAGGGGAGAAACCTCCCTTCTATAAAATGTAATGCTACGGAATTACAACAGATTACCCTTAACTTGTGCATCAATGCCCGCGATGCAATGCCGAACGGAGGCACCATTAGCATCTCCACCACATTTATTCCTAAAAAAGAAATCATACAACTCCAGTCAAAACTCACAATTAACAGTAGTGATTTTATTCTGCTTAGAGTTGCTGATACAGGCACAGGCATGAGTGAGGAAGTACAGGATAGGATGTTTGACCCCTTTTTTACCACCAAAGAGGTGGGAAAAGGATCAGGACTTGGGCTTGCCATGGTTTATGGGCTCATCCAGAGTATAGGAGGCGCTATTTCGGTGGAGAGCAGACAGGGCGAGGGGACAGTTTTTAAACTCTACTTTCCCCTTGCCACAGAAGAAGAAACCGCGAACTGACCGGTGTCCCAAGAAAAAGACTTACACAGACCTGCAATCAACTCTGCTGCTTAATGTCCTTGAGACAGCATTTTTCCATCCAGCATATTTCCTGACTCGCAGCTCATCGTCCATGGATGGAGAAAAACGCTTATCACGTTTCCAACTAGCCCCAAATTCTTTCGGAGCCGAGAATATCCCTCCGTACAGCCCCGCAAGATACGCTGCTCCAACTGCCGTTGTTTCCAGGATAATGGGTCTATCCACCGGTGCGTTAAGAATATCAGCCAGAAACTGCATGGTGTAATTCGAGGCAACCATACCCCCATCCACCCGCAGTACCGTGTCTAAAGAACCTGTTAAATCCCCACGCATTGTATCAAGAAGATCGCAGGTCTGATAACATACGGACTCGAGTGCAGCCCTAGAGAGTTCGGCAGGGCCAGTTGCTCTTGTAATCCCAAAGATAGCCCCTCTGGCATCGGGATCCCAATGAGGTGCTCCAAGGCCTGTGAAAGCTGGAACCAGATACACATCCTGAGCGACATCAGCCTGACGAGCAAGTTCTCCAATGTCTGAGGCTGTTTCTATAAAACCCAAAGCATCCCGCATCCACTGAACAGCAGCTCCTGCTACAAAAATAGATCCCTCAAGGGCATAGGTAGTACACCCGTTTAATCGATAAGCGATGGTTGTGAGGAGTTTATTTTTTGATGTCACAGCCTCTTCACCAGTATTAAGCACAACAAAACAACCAGTACCATAGGTTGATTTAATCATTCCAGGTTCAAAACAGGCCTGACCAACAAGAGCCGCCTGCTGATCACCTGCGATGCCGCAAATTGGGATGGAAGCACCCAGCAAACCTCTGTCACAACGGCCAAAATCATCAGATGAATCTTTTACCTCTGGCAGTAGAACTTCAGGGATCTCAAGAAGTTGCAGGATGTCCTGATCCCAGACATTTTCATGGATATTATACAGCATGGTACGTGAAGCATTACTTGCATCCGTAGCATGCTGTTTGCCGCCAGTCAGTCGCCAGAGAATAAAAGAATCAATGGTTCCGAAGGCAAGTTCTCCGTTATCTGCTCTTTCTTTGGCTCCTTCAACATTATCCAGAATCCATCTGATTTTAGTTGCGGAAAAATATGAATCGAGGAGCAGGCCAGTTTTGGCGGTAATCATCTGCTCATGCCCCTCAGCTCGTAACTTCCTACAAAAATCTGCCGTTCTACGATCCTGCCAAACAATCGCCCTGTGAATAGTTTCACCCGTTTCCTTATCCCATATCACCGTTGTCTCTCTTTGATTGGTGATACCTATGGCAGCTATGTCTGACGCACAAAGAGAAGATCTCTCCATTGCTTGTTTGCAGGTGGAAAGGGTCGTAGACCAGATTTCCTCTGGATCATGTTCAACCCAGCCGGATCGTGGGAAAAACTGCTCAAATTCCTGCTGAGCCTGTGCTAAAATTTCAAGTTTATCATTAAAAACAATGGCTCGACTGGAAGTTGTTCCCTGGTCGATTGCGAGTATATGTGTGGACATAATGTTCCTCCTTTAAATAACCACTCTGATAAGAGATCAGGAGCCTGTCCGGGAACCGCGGCTTCAACTGGTACAAACAGGTTGCGATAAAAATCGTCAACCTGTTTGTATTGAGACGAAGTGATCATACTTCAAAAATGAGTGGGGAGTACACTCCAAAACACCACATTCCTAATTCTTTGCTGCAGCCCAGCTTTTAATGAGCTCGTCATAGTCAACGGTCACCCCCTGGGGCTTTTCATTGGCTAATTTAGGCTTCGGTGCCCCTGGAAGATTGAGCCAATACGAGGCATCCCGTTTCTTATTCAGCTTTGGCCCGCACTCACCCTGGACACCGGCACGCTCAAGACGCTGAAGAATTTTATCCTGCTGTTGAGCCAGACTGTCCATGGCACCCTGCGGGGTTTTGTTACCGGTTACAGCATCCGCCACGTTTTGCCACCAAAGCTGTGCAAGCTTGGGGTAATCAGGTACGTTGGTTCCGGTGGGGGTCCATTGAACACGGGCAGGGCTTCGATAGAATTCAACCAATCCTCCTAGCTCAGGTGCACGTTTCGTGAACGATTCATGCCAAAGATCACTTTCACGGATGGGCGTAAGCCCCACATGAGTCTTTTTCAAGCTGACAGTTTTTGAAATAACGAACTGGGCGTACAGCCAGGCTGCTTTTCGGCGGTCAACTGGTGTTGATTTCATCAATGTCCATGAACCGGCATCCTGATAACCAAGCTTCATACCTTCCTGCCAATAGGGGCCGCGTGGTGAGGGAGCCATGCGCCATTTTGGCATATTATTCTCGTCAACCACTGCAATACCTGGCTTCAACATATCAGCAGTAAACGCTGTATACCAGAAAATCTGCTGTGCAATTCCACCCTGAGCAGGCACAGGTCCCGCTTCAGAAAAAGTCATACCTGCAGCCTCGGGAGGCGCATATTTTTTCATCCACTCTATGTATTTGGTAAGGGCATATACAGCAGCAGGGCCGTTGGTTGCACCACCACGTTCGACAGAGGAACCAACAGGACGGCATCCTTCAACCCTGATTCCCCATTCATCAACGGGAAGACCATTGGGTATACCTTTATCTCCTGCCCCCGCCATGGACAACCAGGCATCGGTAAAACGCCAGCCAAGAGATGGATCTTTTTTACCATAATCCATATGCCCGTAGACACGTTTACCATCTATTTCTTTCACTTTATCCGAAAAGAATTCGGCAATATCTTCATAGGCCGACCAATTTACAGGAACGCCCAGTTCATAACCGTAAAGATCTTTAAATTTCTTCTTGAGTTCCGGTCGCTTAAACCAGTCATAACGAAACCAGTAGAGGTTTGCAAACTGCTGATCAGGAATTTGATACAATTTTCCATCGGGGCCGGTGGTGAATGAAATCCCTATAAAATCATCCACATCAAGTCCCGGGTTCGTCACATCCTTTCCTTCACCTTTCATCCAGTCGGTAAGGGACACTGTCTGCTGATATCTGAAATGTGTTCCGATAAGATCTGAATCATTTATGTACGCATCATAGATATTTTTATTGGACTGCATCTGGGTCTGTAATTTCTCAATAACATCCCCCTCACCAATAAGATCATGGTTAACCTTGATTCCTGTAATTTCAGTAAATGCCCTGGCAAGAGTTTTCGACTCATACTCATGGGTGGTAATTGTCTCGGAAACAACATTGATCTCCATCCCCCTGAATGGTTCAGCGGCTTTGATAAACCACTCCATTTCTGCCATCTGTTCAGTCTTGGAGAGGGTGGATGGCTGAAATTCAGTGTCTACCCATTTTTTTGCTTCCGAAGTCCCAGCCAATGCAGACATGGGTCCTGCCAGCAGAGCTGCCATAGCTGCTGCTGTAACAAATTTTTTCATCATAGGTCTTCTCCTTGATTGCTTTACGATTTACCAATCATCAGAAATCGAGATGACAGAACAAGAGGGCATTACACCCATAAAAAAACACAAATCGCGTAAATACCGGCAAGCACCAGTGCCCACCAAAGGCTCAAACTGAAAAAAGCAAGCCAGATTATATGAATAAAAGCAGAGCCAAGTAAGGAGATAAAAAGCCTGTCTCCCCGGGTACTCTCAAATTGAAGTATACCTTTCCGTGGTGCGCCTCCCGGTGATTTTAGCTCCCATATTGTCATGGTGACAAGCAGGAAGAGTATGATAATAAAAAAAGTTGCCGTGGGTTTAGTCCAGGCCATCCAACTAAGATCCATTTTGCCCCCTATACACGGCCAAGGGCAAAACCCTTGGCAATATGGTTACGAACAAACCAGATAACAAGTGCCCCGGGCAGAATGGTCAACATTCCTGCTGCGGCCAATACTCCCCAGTCAAGCCCGGAGGCTGAAACTGTGCGAGTCATAATGGCTGAAATCGGTTTTGCATTAACCGCTGTGAGAGTACGTGCCAGCAGAAGTTCCACCCAGGAAAACATAAAACAGAAGAATGCTGTTACGCCTATACCGGATGCGATATTGGGAATAAAGATTTTTACAAAAAAGTGTGGCCAGGAGTAACCGTCGACAAAGGCCGTCTCATCAATTTCCCTTGGAACCCCAGACATAAAACCTTCAAGAATCCAAACTGAAAGAGGAATATTAAAGAGACAGTGAGCAAGTGCCACTGCGATATGGGTGTCAAATAAACCTATTGATGAATACAGTTGAAAAAAAGGTAAGGCAAAAACAGCCGGGGGAGCCATACGGTTGGTCAACAGCCAGAAAAACAGGTGTTTATCACCGATAAAACTGTAACGAGAAAAAGCGTAGGCAGCTGGAAGAGCGCAGCTCACAGATATTACAACATTCATCGACACATAAATCATTGAGTTAATATAGCCTGAATACCAGGATGGGTCGGTGAATATTACCCGATAATTATCAAAAGTTAGATTCTCCGGCCAAAGACTGAAAACTGAGAGTATTTCTGCATTTGTTTTCAGACTCATGTTCAACAACCAGTAAATGGGCAGCAGTAAAAAAACAATATAGAGTGTCGGTATTAACCATTTCCAACGCATATCAAGTACCTCCCTTAGAGCTTTCTTCTCCAATATTGCTCATCACTGTAAAAAACACCCAGCACAGAAGCAGGATAACGAGGAAATAGATAAGGGACATGGCGGCTGCAGGGCCAAGGTCAAACTGGCCAATTGCCATCTTTACCAGATCAATGGACATAAAAGTGGTTGAATTCCCAGGCCCTCCACCAGTGATAACAAAGGGTTCAGTATAGATCATAAAACTATCCATAAAACGCAGAAGTACAGCTATCAACAGCACTCTCTGCATCTTTGGCAACTGAATATATCTAAAGACAGCAATACGTGAAGCACCATCTATTTTGGCCGCCTGATAGTATGCATCGGGAATTGAGCATAAGCCTGCGTAACAGAGTAAAACGACAAGACTTGTCCAGTGCCACACATCCATAATGATGATCGTAATCCAGGCAGCTACCGAATCCTGAGTATAGTTATAATCAATGCCAAGGGCTGTAAGAGTGTGACCCAACAGACCAATATCCACACGACCAAATATCTGCCAGATAGTACCGACCACATTCCAGGGAATAAGCAATGGCAAAGCCATGGTGATAAGACAGACTGGGACACCCCATCCTTTTCGTGGCATGGCAAGAGCTATTGCAATACCAAGCGGAATTTCAATGGTAAGAATAATTGCGGAAAAAATGACCTGTCTGAGGAAGGCGTCATGAAAGCGCTCTGAATGGAGCAGATCTCTGAACCAATCCATTCCGACCCAGAAAAACTGATTGTTACCAAAGGTATCCTGCACAGAATAATTAACCACGGTCATCAATGGAATAATTGCACTGAACGCCACCACAAGAAACACCGGCAACACCATGAACCACGCTTTTTGATTAGCTTTTTTTTCAATCACACTTTTTCTCCCGAGAGAAGATGATCGTCAACATAGATATGGGTGTAATCTACGTCAAAAACAAGGGAACAGTTGTCACCCGTCAGAGTCGGCAGCTCTTGGGCAACCACATTGAACGTTCTTTCTTTTAACGTAACCCTGATGATTTTATGACGGCCTATATCGTCCACTTTAATAATTTTCACCGGAAAATCGGTCAGGTTAGATGGTACAAGTTTCAGATGTTCTGGACGTATACCAACTTCTACTTTTCCTGTTAATTCGAGAGGTTCATAATATTTACCAAGGCTAAGTTCATAGCCTTCAATAACAATCCGATCTCCCCGTAACTCACAGGGGCAAACATTCATGCCGGGCGAGCCGATAAAATAACCGACAAATGTGTGTTCCGGCTTAACAAAAAGAGCTTCCGGGGTACCCACCTGCACAATCTCCCCTTCATACATTACGATAACTTCGTCTGCAAAGGTCAGTGCTTCTGTCTGATCATGGGTAACGTAGATCATGGTAAAGCCAAACTGCTTATGAAGAAACTTGAGCTGAGAGCGAAGTTCCCATTTAAGTTGTGGGTCTATCACCGTCAACGGTTCATCAAAAAGTATGGCATTGACACTCTTCCGTATAAGGCCTCGTCCCAGAGAAATCTTTTGTTTGGAATCTGCGGTGAGATGTTGAGCCTTGGTATACAGATCTTTTTCCAGTCCTAGGATACTCGCAAGTTCGATGACTCTTGGTTCTATTTCCCTG
>CAMZKT010000012.1 GCA_947311435.1 uncultured Desulfocapsa sp. | reverse complement strand
TTTTACGAGTCCATCAAAACCTAACTCGTCATTATTCTTAACGGGTAAGGCTACACTGAGGTCACCATCTGCCACCAGCATAGCACCCTTTGCCAATTGCTTCAGAGGGCTAAGAATACTACGGGATAAAAAGAACGCTGCCAAACCAATAGAAAAGAGGAGAAATGCAATTATGGTCAGAGTCATATTTTTCAATTTAAGGACTTCTGCAAATACAAGGTCATACATTTTTTCCATCAAAATTCCCCAGGAAAGGTGGGGAAGCGGGGCGAAAACCCCTACAACTCTTGTACCACGTACATTATCATAAGTGGAGAGTTTCATGGGGTTGATGTAGAGTCTTTTGAGGCTATTGTTCACATTGCGATCTGTTGTCACATCCTTTTTCGTCTGAATTGGAGAATCAAGAATATCTCCATTTTTGTTAAGAAGTGAAAGGGTGGTAGCTGGTGAAAGAAGAGCAACATTTTCAATCACAGATCGCAGGCCTTTTAGGCTGGTTTCAGTCGCCAGGATCCCAATTACCTCACGTTTCAGCGAATAAACAGGGATAGCCATCATAAAAGTAGCTGTAGATGATCCATTTAACGGCATGTCTCCAATAATCATTTTCTGGTGGGAAAGTTGCTCAACCCAGTCAGATGGAAGTTTGAAAAATTTACCTTCCGGGGAACTCTGGGCGATTATTAAGCCGGTGTTATCCAGGAGGAGTAATCGTTGGTATTCTTGAAATTGAGATTGAACCAGTACTAAGTATTCGTTGAGTACCTCAACTTTTGCTGCCCTCAGCTCTTTGCTATTACTGCCGTCATGTTTAGTTGGGTTACTGAAGAACTCCAGGTTTTCGGAAATAACAAATGAGTTGGAAAACACTCTCATATTGACAGTGTTTTCTTTGAACCAGGCGGCAGCTTCCCGTTGAGCCAGATTAATGATGTTATGAAGCTCTAGTTCAACTTTTTCCTGAAGTAGTTTTTGGCTCTGGCTATAAAATGCCCACCCCAGTCCAAAGGAGGGAATAAGGGTCACAACCAGGGAAAAAATAAGGATTCTATTCCTGATTCCGGATGGTGTGGTGGTGTGATCGAATTTTTCCATGGTTTTTTTGGGGGGTGGAGAGTGTTGCGGATAACACTGCATGATGAAACATTTTATTCCCTGTTATAGCAAGGGGAATGACTTGGTGTTTATAGACTTTGGGGCTATAGGTTGCTTGGTATTTGCTAATGTATTGAACTTGTTTCATCAACAAAGTCGAGGAGTATTACCCGTAATGGATTTGCATGGGCTGGTTGACTCCAAAGTGGAAAAAACAGAGTCAGTATAATAAAGAAAAATCGTGTATACATCATGAACTCCTCTGAAAATTTATTCTCTTTTAAGGATAATGGCAAGCATGACGAAAGGCAAATAAAAACAATTCTCATTGAGTATGAATTGCTAATTTTCCGAAAAACCAATGTGTTGAAGCCTGAAGAACCAACCACGCAGTATCTGTTTTTTTGACTGTTAAAAACATTCCCAAAGGAGGAGTGAGCTTGCATCCACTATTCTATGGGGGAGAATATCAAAGAGAAGAAACAGAAATTGGTACTGAAGATATTGATGGAAAGGACTCAGTTCTGCTTTTAATGGAACGAGGAACAATTTATCAGGCAGAGGGGGAATATAAAAAAAGTTCCATGGATTTTATTCGTGCCCGTACTTTCTTAGAGGCTTTGGAGACCTGTTCAATGAGTGAAGGTGCCGAAAGCTGGGTGGTTAATGACACTGTGTATTCATTTACAGGCGCACCTTTTGAACAAACATTACTGCACTCAATGACTGCTCTTAACCATCTAGCTCTTGGAAACTTGGAGGATGGCGGCGTTTGTTTTCAAAATGACTGGAAACTGCGCGAATGCAGAAGCACAATATCTCCTGGAAAACGAATTACTGTCTAGTATTTACATCGATAAAAGAGGCAGAATCGGCACGAATTTAGAAAATATCGGGACTGACCAATGTTCAAAATCTAGCATTTGACACGTGGCACATTGAACAACCTGCAAGAATTGCAAAAATGGCGGCTCGGAATGCTGCCAAGGAAGCTTTTGCAAGACAACTTGACGATAATGATGTTGCACATGCTTCGTTGGCACGGATTGCCCTTGTCGGATGCTTTGAAATCGTTTGATGTAAGGTCAGCATAGCGAGGGGATAAGTATTACCGTGCAGAGGCCATTGGTTCAACGTGGCAATGTGGCTTTTTCTTTTGTTCGAGATTTACCGGTGTTTAATAAACAGCGATTCAGCAATGAAAATTAATTAAAGAGATAGACAAATGGTGTTAAAGTTGTTCGTATACGCGCATGGGATCAACAACAGATACTTTCTGGAGGAAATGAAATGAGTGGACATGAGCACGGACATAACGCACCGGAAGAGGATCATTCTGTTTGCGTAAAAGTTGGCATTTTTTTTCTGTTCGTTATTATCGGTTTTTTTGTGATTAAACTGATCAATTAAGAGCCTGCTTGGATAGAATTCGGGTGAAACGGCTTTTCACGAGTAGATTTTATAACCGTTAGGAGCGCTGCTTCTAACGGTTTTTTGTATTGATAGAGGGCCCATGGCTAAAAAAAAGTTTTATGCAGTTTCAAGCGGTAGGCGACCTGGAATTTACAGCACCTGGCCTGAGGCCGAGGCCCAGGTGAAAGGTTATGGGGGAGCTAGGTATAAGGGCTTTTCCAGTCGTGCAGAGGCAGAGCTTTGGATGGATGATCCCCAGTGGAGGCAAAAAAACCAACAGCCAATAGAGAAAACAGTAAAGAGACAGAGTCTTACATTTGAGGGGGGGACAGAGATTTACACCGATGGCGGTGCCATTAACAACCCCGGACCGGGAGGGTATGGTGTGGTTATCCTTGAAAACAATGGAGTACTTGAATTAACTGGTGGCTTTCTGCATACAACAAACAACAGAATGGAACTTATGGCCTGTATTAAAGGTATAGAAAATTTATCAAGCAGGACAGAACCGGTTGCTCTTTTTTCAGACTCGAAATATGTGGTGAACGGTATCAGCAAAGGTTGGGCCAAGGGATGGCGTAGGCGTGGCTGGTATAAGTCAGATGGGAACCCGGCTGTAAATTCTGATCTTTGGAAACGTTTGCTGGATCTTATCGATGGGTTGGACATCAGTTTTAACTGGGTAAAAGGACACTCAGGGCATCCTCTGAACGAACGCTGTGATCAACTGGCTGTGCAGAGTGCCAGGGGGACTGACAAGATCGTTGATGAAGGCTATGGCGGGTGAACTCTGGTCCTTGCTGTTTTTATTGCAGCTTTTTATAGAGAGGACCACTAAAAAGCATTGTTTTTTTAGAATGAGTCTGGTTTCCTAATGGCACAAAATTGAGCTGCTACATGGTATCTTGAAGGATGTTCGGGAAATATCCTTAATTCTTTTTATGGACTGTGCACCATTGACGATCATTCATGCGGCTCTTGAGAAATTTTTGCCGAAAGGAGTAATTTATGAACCTTGTTTATCTTTGTCCTCAGTTTCCTCCCAATTATATTGCTTTTTGCAGTCGCTTAAAAGCTCTGGGGGTTAATGTTCTTGGTATTGGTGATGAGCCTAGGGGATCCCTTAGTCAGGAGGTACATGAGTCTTTGACTGCCTACTACATGGTTGATAATTTACATAACTATGACTCTCTTCTCAAGGCATGTGGGTATTTTACTCATCGGCATGGCAGAATTGATCGCTTGGAATCCCATAATGAATATTGGCTTAGTACCGATGCCAGACTCCGTCAGGATTTTAATATTGAGGGACTGAAACCCGTTGATATGCAGATTGTACGACGTAAATCCGGGATGAAGGAAGTTTTTCGCAGTGTAGGGATAAAAGTTGCGCCAGGAAAAGTTGTAGCCAACCTGGCTGAGGCCGAAGAGCTTATCAGGGAGACAGGATATCCGGTTGTTGCTAAGCCGGATGACGGGGTCGGAGCTCTTGATACATTTAAGATTCATGATGACAAGGAGCTTCTTGCATTTATTCAGCACAAGCCGGACCATGATTATATCATGGAGGGTTTTGTCAAAGGAACCATCTTTTCATTCGACGGGTTGACTGATCGTGATGGTAATATTCTTTTTTGTACTTCGCACACGTATAGCCAGGGAATAATGGAGGTCGTTAATAATGCAGATCATGTCTATTATTATTCTCTGAGGGATATTCCGGCAGAGCTTGAAGAGGCAGGTCGTAAGGCTGTGTCTGCCTTTAATGTCAGGGAGAGATTTTTTCACATCGAGTTTTTTAAGACTGGGCCAAGGGAATATGTCGCTCTTGAGGTTAATATGCGGCCGCCAGGAGGGTATACAACCGACATGTTCAATTATGCCAGTGATATCGATATCTATGGACTTTGGGCTGACGTGATGACTGGACGTAACCCCCCTTTGGAATACGAAAGAAAGTATCATTGCTGTTATGCAAGCCGTAAAAATCGCTTTAACTACGTCCACAGCCATGAAGATATTATGGATCGTTATGGCTCAAAGATTCTGGCTGTTCAATCAGTTCCCGGGGTTTTCAGTACAGCTCTTGGAGATGTCGGTTATATGTTCCGAACAGAAAATGAACAAGACACCTTAGACGCAGCCAGGTATATTCAAGAACTGTAAATCACGGGAAACAAGAGATCATCCGCATGAAAACAGAATATCATTGTTGGCATAGTCCCCATTTGGGTAGAGACATGGAACTAAAAGTTTATGGCCATTGGGGGGTTCCCTTTCTCATTTTTCCCTGTTCCAAGGGGAGGTTTTATGATTACGAGACCATGGGGATGGTTGCTGCCATTGAATCATTCATAGAAGGGGGAAAAATTAAGTTGTATGCGGTTGATAGCGTTGATGCTGAGTCCTGGTATGATTTCTCTGTTCCTCCTACAGTGAGAAATAGCCGCTACGACGCCTATGATCGTTATCTCTGTGACGAAGTCGTTCCTTTAATCCATCGGGATTGCGGGGAAGAAACTGAGCTTATGGTAAACGGCTGCAGCATGGGTGCCTATCATAGCCTTAATTTCTTTTTGAAGCACCCCGAGCTTTGTTGTGGGGTGTTGGCGTTAAGTGGGCTGTATCGACTGGATTCTGAAGAGTTTGGACTGGCTCCCGGCCAGGTGGAGGATGTGTATTTTAACTCCCCAATAAGCTATCTGCCAGACCTTAAAGACCCGTATCTTCTGGAGCAGTATCGTCGTAAGACGATTATTGTTTGCACTGGGCAAGGTGACTGGGAAGACAAGGCGGTGGAGGATACCAGGGCAGTAGCCACCCTGCTTGAGAGTAAGGGCGTGGAGGCCTGGATCGACTATTGGGGGACAGATGTTAATCATGACTGGCCCTGGTGGTATCGGCAGATGAACTATTTTCTTAGGCAGCTCTACGGGCATCCTGCTTGAGGTTTTCTGCCTCCTTTTGCTGACCACGTGAGAAATGCACTCTTTGTACGGAGCTAAAAAAGGACTCCGCCAAGAACTCTGTCAATCTCCACCTGGCCAAAATGGTGTCGGGACATGGGGGTGCCTCGATTGTCGCCGGCAACATAGATAAATCCCGGTTTTACCTGGCGCGCAGGAAGATTCCATGAAAAACGGTGCTTGACGTAGGGTTCGTCGATCGCCTCACTGTTGATATATAAGATCCCTCCTCTGAACTCTATACTGTCACCGGGAAGTGCAAGGACGCGTTTGAGGAGCATGACACTTTTCCCCGTGAATCGAATAGTTACAATATCCAGACGATTTATGTCTGTAAGGAGGTAGCGGGGACGCAGACAGAACGCATGAGAACCATTCCGGTATGTAGGTTCCATGCTGTGTCCTTGAATACGTATGGGAATAAGGACGTATGAAAAGAACAGGTAAGAACTCACTGTGAGAAAGATAAGTCGCCCGAGGTACTTTTTGTTCAGGGAAGGGACGAAAAATTGACGTATTACGCTCCTCGAATTGCCCATTTTACACTCTTTATCCGGAGAACTCACTGGGCGTTTGGAGTATAAAGAGCGTTTCCTGTTGTATCTCGGAATGCTGCAATGGCGTTCTGTCCCGCAGGAGAGCTTAGCCAGATCACAAAATTCATTGCAGACTGGTAATTGACGGACTTATGATTTTTCGGATTTACTATCATAACTCCATATTGATTGTGAAGAATCGGATCTCCCTCGAGAACGATAGTGAGCCCTGGTTTGCCTTTGTTTTCCATGGAATACCAGGAAACTCTACTGGTGAGAGTGTATGCCTGCCTGTCTCCAGCCAGAGTAAGGGGGGTTCCCGTACCCTGTTCCATGGTAAAATACCAGGTATCACTTCTCTCGGGCATTACACCTGTCATCGCCCATATTCTGTTTTCCCGCATGTTGGTATCGGAATTATCTCCGCGGGAAACGAAGGCTGCTTTGGCTGAGCGGATCTTCTTGAAGGCTTCTGTGGCTGTTTTTATCCCTCGAATCCTAGCCGGATCATGTACTGGCCCAAGCAGGATATAGTCATCATACATGATATCTTCACGGTCTATAAAATACCCTTTGTCCACCAGTTGTTTCTCTAGATCTTCCTCGTGGGTTAATACAACATCCACCGCACCTTCTTGTCCCAGTTTCAGGGCATCTTCACTAGCCTCTGCTGCAACAATTTGAACATTAATGTTCAAAGCCTGCTTCAGAAGAGGCAGGAGATATTCGAGGATTCCTGTGTTCCGGGTTGCCGTGGTTGTAGCCACGGTTATGCTCTCGGCGGCATATAGAGATGATGGAGTAAGGGAAAAGAGCAAAGCAAGGAGGATGAGTTTTTTGTACATGGCGTGTTCTTGTCAGATTGTATTTTCGGGAAGAGTTATCTGGATATTTATGTTTTTAGGGGTATTTTCATCAAGTTTCAGGGAGTCAATAAAACCGCAAATATTTCCCGCCAGTGCTTCTTGAATAAAGGGTGTCATTGGAATGGGGTTGCCATTGACGAGAAGGGTAGCAATACGGAACTGAGTCGTGTTGTTTCGGATATATTTTTTCTCGATGAAAGTGGCGATTTTGTCGGCTTCGTTCAGCTGAAAGCTTTGGATACCGTGGGTTTTCCGGTCACTCGCAACGGCAATGACACCATCTACACTGTTGTGCAGGTATTTACTTTTTCCACAGTTACGGAAGACTTCAATTTTGCAGACATCAGGATCATTTTTAAATCCTTCACCAATAACAATGTCCACCTTTGGAAAATATTGGTGGGCTATACTTGTTAGCGATTCACCTGTATTTTTCGTCATGCTAACCATCTGGTCCGGAGCGACAAGCATAACACCATCTGCTCCGGCACAGTGGTGAATATGCGTGTCTGATCCGGGTGTATCGAAAGAGATACCAGTCTCTTTGGTGGATTTGATTACTGCCACCTGGTAAGCAAGTTGTTTGAGATGACGAACAACCTCTGAGACCAGCGTAGTTTTGCCGCTATCGTGCCAGCCGATAAAGGTGATGATCGGGGGCATGGAGAAACCTCAAAAGGGGAAAAGTGTTATGGAGAAGTGTGTGAAAACTCTAACTCCTTATTCGTTGTTGTCTCTAATAAGGCCCATTTAATTGCCAGATACCCTTGTATTCATAGAACAGGAAGAGTATTTGTGGTAAATAAAAAAAGACCTTTTTCCCTTATATTACAATAAATTCATAGGCAAATAAATCAAAAAATGAGCATAAGAGACATACCGGCACCAACCTGTGCTACGTGTGGAGAGGCCGGTAGTAAACAGGAAGTTAATAGTGAAACAACGTTTCTCTGTTCAAATTGCGGAACGGAAATGCGATTTATGCCGGCGGGAGAGCTTTTGCATTCTGGTGGCAGTAAAAAACAAAAAGAGTTTAACGGATGGGTAACTACGTTTTCTGTTCATAGTTCCGAATTGTACTACAGTCGGGTGATGTTTCTAGTAGGAATTTTAATTCTAGTTCTCTCTCTAGCTTTTCTGGGTCTTGGAAAGGTTGGTGTCGATGCTGTTCTTTGGAGTGGTGGCTCTGGTATACTTTTGAGCATTGTTGGAAGAAGAAAAGAAATCCGGCAAAAGAAAAAGACTCAAACCACTCTCAGCAATTATCCATATTGGCAACAATGATGGTGTCGTAAAAACTCTTTACCTGCTTCGTTGCTTCTTTTTTTTAATTACGACGTACCATGGTACGCCGAAATCAAACAAAAGATACGAGTATCGCATCTGAGGTTTTTTACTTACCTCTCTCTCAATGGACCTTTTTACGAGTTTATCAACAATAGGGGCTATTCAATCTTTCTAAATCCGCAGGAGCTTCATTTGTTCGGTCGTTAAAAGTGTGGTAAGGAGAACAGTGTGCTCGATGTCAATGTGGGGCAGAGGTACCCATTAAAACGCCCTGGTTTCCATTGGATACCAGTGTGTATAGCTGCTTGAAATGTACGGACGAACTAAAAACGGTTACTTTCTTTGTCCATTAATTTTGGCTGAGCAGTCAAAAAAATACATTTTTAATCGAATCATAACCGTATCTGAATATAGCAGTTGTAATGTATGACCTTCGACTTACTTTAAGTATTAAATGGAATTGCGAATTACTTGTGGCCGTCAGTTTTCCAGCGTGCAATTCATGTGTTTTGCACGTTTAATCATTATGGATAAAAAGGAGATCGAATCATGAAGAAAATGGTATTGGCAGGTGCATTGGCATTATCGCTTATTTCTACCGGAGCGATGGCAAAAGACACATTGAGGTTACTTACCTGGAAGGGCTATGCACCCACAAAGCTTGTAAAAGATTTTGAAGCTCAAACAGGCATTGATGTAAAAATCACCTATTCCAACAACGAAGAAATGATCGCCAAGTTACGGGCAACCCGTGGTGGGGGCTTTGATTTAGCGCAACCGAGTCAGGATAGAATATCATTTGTTCAATCGAAGTATCCTGTTTATCAGCCAATAGATTGGAGCAGAGTCAATACAGATCAGCTAACCAAATCAATGGTGGATGCAGTGAAGAAAAACGCATCTGTTGACGGTGTGTCCTATGCTGTACCTCATTGTTACGGTACGACCGGGATGATTGTGAATAAAAAACTGGCCCCTAATGCCAATGACTGGTCCGATCTTTGGAATCCAGAGTATGCCGGTAAAATTTCCTATAGACTTAAGCGACCAATTTTAATTGCTACTGCATTTGGTCTTGGAGAAAACCCCTTTGCTCTCTACGACGATATTGATGCCTATCGGAAATTGATGAAAAGAGTTGAGAAAACTCTTATCGACGGGAAAAAACTGGTTAAAAATTATTGGACCAGCGGCGATACCCAGGTGGCAATCATTAAGAGTGGTGATGCCAATGTAATTTCCGGGTGGGACGGGAAAGGCTGGAGTCTGCATGAGAGCAATCCTGATATCGACTTTATTGCTCCCAAAAGTGGTGCTTTAGGGTGGATTGATACATTTGCGATTCCTGCAAAATCAAAAAATCTTGATGCTGCATACAAATGGATCAACTTTATGTTGGAGCCTGAAAATGCAGCCTATTTCACAAATCAGGAAGGGTATGGTACCGCTTCAGCCGATGCCATTAACTACTTCAACGAAAAAACCAAGGCAAATTTCAGCCGTTCCTTCAGTAAGGCAGACATTGATAATATCAAATGGCATCCACCGGTGCCTAATGGTTTCGAGACCATTGAAGCTAAGGTTCTCGACAGGATAAAAGCTGCTAACTAAGCAATTCATATCATCGATAAATGTAGACAATCTTCCCTTGATTCTTGCTGGAACCAATTTGGTGAGAATCAGGGGAGCGTCTATGCTTTCCTGTCGAAGAGTTTTATCAGAAGTTCTAATCGCTTAAATAAATGTTAGGGGTGAGCTTACTGTCTCAACAGCCAGGCTCCAGGGATTATAATGGATCACGTATTAGAAATAAAAAATGTCACAAAAAAATTTGGTGATTTTACAGCTGTTGATTCAGTGAGTTTCAGTGTGGAAGATGGTGGTTTTTTCTCAATTCTGGGTGGATCTGGGTGTGGAAAAACAACACTTTTACGGATGATTGCCGGCTTTGAAATTGCAACAGAAGGAGAGCTTCTTATTCGTGGTGAGTCCATGAGTGGAATCCCGCCTGAACAACGGGCTGTAAATATCGTTTTTCAAAATCTTGCACTTTTCCCCATGATGAATGTTGAAAAAAATGTCGCATTTGGACTACAGAGACAAAAACTTCCCAAACCGGAGGTGCAGAAACGTGTGTCGGAAATGCTGGAACGCGTCGGGCTCGTGGGCTTTGAAAAAAAAGATGTCAATGATCTTTCCGGTGGGCAGCGACAGCGAGTGGCAATCGCTCGATCTTTGGTGCTGAAACCGTCAATTCTTTTGTTGGATGAACCGCTGGGAGCATTGGATAGAAAGCTTCGGGAGCACATGAAGATAGAGCTGAAAGTTTTGCAGAAAGAGATTGGTACAACATTTATCTATATTACTCATGATCAGTCGGAAGCACTTGTTATGAGTGACAAGGTTGCCGTTATGAATCAGGGGCGTTTTGAGCAGCTTGATACTCCCAAAAATTTGTATAGACATCCCGCCACTTCATTTGTCGCTGGTTTTGTGGGGGACAATAATGAGCTCGATATTACCGGCTATGCAGATGGCCAGCTTATAACGGCTAATGGCGGCAAACTATTCAGACCCGGGCTTGATATAAAACCTTCAAAACTCTATATGCGACCTGAAGCATTTGTACTGAACCCTTCAGCTGATCTTTCCAATATTGAGAAGATTGATATGCAGATTAAAGCTCTTCTGTTTGACGGAGCCAACAGTAAAATATCTGCTGTTATGAAGCAAAGTGGTGATGATGTTCTCATCTCTCTTCCGCAAAACGCCGAGTCTGAATCCTTAAGGGAAGGTGATGAATTAATAGTGGGTATTCATCACGATGACATGAAATGTTACCAGGAATAGAGCGATGAAAAAAAATAAAAGCAGTACATTCTTTCTCTTGATGGTGCCGGTTCTGTTATGGTTGGTTCTATTAATTGTGATTCCCCATCTGGATATGTTTTTCAGATCGTTCAGATTTGAAAATGATGAAGGTCTGATGGTCTTTTCACTGAATAATTATCTCTCATTCTTTGAAGATAAAATCTATTGGCTCACCTTTGTAAAAACGGCACTCTATTCCATAGGGGTTACCATATTAGCTTTTATTGTCACCTTTCCTGTGGCTTTTTTCCTCACTAAGGTAGTGGCTAAAAAGTACAGTAGCTTCATGGTGTTGTTGCTTCTTATACCGATATGGATCGGTGAACTGGTAACCATTTATGGCTGGATGATTTTACTGAGCGATAATGGGGTGATAAATAACTTCCTTATGCAAATAGGCCTGATAGACTCGCCCATAGTGATGCTGTATACGAATTTCAGTATGACCATCGGCCTGTTGTATATGTCCATGCTGTTTATGATCATTCCCATGATGTCTGCGCTGGAGAGCCTTGACGACAGTCTTATTGAGGCGGCAAGTGATCTTGGGGCATCGAAATGGACCATTTTCCGTCAGATCATTATCCCTTACACAACACCGGGAATAGCATCCGGCGGAATTATTGTCTTTATGCTGGTGATTGGTGATTATGTCGCACCAAATATCCTGGGTGGTAAAAGCTCTCTTTGGTTTACTGAACAGATTTATAATAAATTCCTTGCAACATTTAATTGGAACGAGGGAGCAGCGTTTGGTTTTCTGCTACTGTTATTGTCTTCTGGTATTATCTGGCTGGCACTGAAGCTTACGGGTCAAAAACTTGAGAAGGTGGGATCATGATACGAACATTACCCTGCTCAGCAGCGTATACAAACGGCTTTCGTCTGTATATGGTTCTTTTTTATATTTTCCTTATAATGCCTCTGGTTACGATTTGTATTCTGGCATTTAATGATTCAAATTATATTGCACTTCCCTGGAATGGTTTTTCTCTGGACTGGTTCTTTGCCAATACGAATGAGCGGCTCGGGCTCTTTAAGGACGAGGGTTTGATGCTGAGTGTTTGGACAAGTCTGGAAACAGGTTTTTTTGTGGCACTGTTCTCAACCATTATCGGTACCATCGCAGCTTTGCTCTTTGAAGAAGAACAGTTCAGGATGAAGGGTTTTCTCTATTTTCTGGCATTGGCTCCTCTGGTCATTCCAGGCGTGGTTTTGGGTATTTCAATCCTGCTTAGTTCGACCTATGCAGGAACATATTTGGAGGAGAATCTGGGGATGAGCTTTGAGTTTTTGGGGCCCAGTTTCTGGCTTGTTGTTATTGGGCAATTCTCGTTTGGCGCAACCTATGTGATGCTGTTGGTTGGTGCCCGTCTGAAAAAGTTTGACAGAGTACTGGAAGAGGCGGCATTGAGCCTGAGAGCAACCCGACTTGAGGTCATCTGGCTTATAACGATTCCCTTTTTACGGCCAGCAATTATCGGAGCATTTATTGTTGCTTTTCTAATCAGTTTTTCAAATTTTAATACCACTATTTTCCTGGTTGGTTCCGACCCAACCTTACCCGTTGATCTTTATTCAAGGATTAAATTCAGCTCAACACCGGTGCTGAACGCGGTTTCTTTTATGATTGTTGTTTTCATATCTTTTGCTGCCATGATCAGTTATGTTATCAATCGTAAGAAAACGTGATTTGGTAAGTTATGTAACTCTACAGAAATAACATGGAATGTTCTTTGATCATCTTCCAGACCAGTGTTTGATATGTGGCCATCGTGGCGCACGCTCCATTGCTCCTGAAAATACGCTTTTGTCAATGACGAAAGCGAAGGAGCATGGAGCTCATTTTTGGGAAACCGATGTTTGCCTCAGTAAGGATGGAGAGTTGATCCTCTTCCACGATGATACCCTGGGACGTACCACTGATATTGCAGTCAGTGAATCTTTCCGGCATCGTTCAGAGTGGCATGTCGACCAGTACACACTACAGGATTTACAGGAACTGGATGCTGGTTCCTGGTTTCTGAGCACTGACCCCTTCGGAACGGTTGCCAGTGGCGAGGTTTCTTCCTCTGAGTATGGGGCGATACGGGGGCAGAGGATTCCCCTGCTTCGTGAAATTCTGATTTTTGTAAAATTCACTCCTTCCCTGTCAATCTCGAATTAAAAAGTCTGAGAACAGCGTCTGGTGATTGTTCCATCGTTGACATGGTGGTGGATATGCTCCATGAAACTGACACTACAGACATTGCTCTCCTCTCCTCGTTTCGATATGAATATCTTCAGCGGGCTAGATTGTTGCACCCGAATATTGCTTTGGCCGTTCTGGCTGAAGAACACCATCCGCCCAGCCTCCTTCATTATTTGAACCGTGTCTCAGCCTGTGCATACCATCCGGCCGTTGATATGTGCGCTAACGAACTGATTCTTCAGTTAAAGCAGGAGGGGATTCGGGTGAATGCCTGGACAGTGAATAATTATGAGCGGGCAGAAGAACTCCATTCTCTTGGAGCAGGGGTGATAACAGACTGGCCTCAACTGTTTGATAAGAAGAGAGAGTACTACGCAAAATAATTTCTGAAATGAAGGTTTTTAATGAAAACAATAGGGATGCTTGGAGGGATGAGCTGGGAATCGACAGCCAGCTATTATAAGGTCATCAATGAAGGAGTGAGGGATACTCTTGGTGGGCTGCACTCGGCTAGGATATGTATGTACAGTGTGGACTTTGAGAAAATAGAGAAGCTCCAGTATCAGGGAGACTGGAAAGAGACGGCAGTCATTCTTGCTCGTGGGGCAAAGGCCATTGAGGCGGGTGGTGCCGATTTTCTATTGATCTGCACAAATACCATGCATAAAGTGGCGTCAGAGATTGAAGCAGCAATTTCCATTCCTTTGCTCCACATCGCCGATGCAACAGGAGTTGAGCTTAGAAAAAACACTGTTAAACGTGTCGGTTTGCTTGGAACACGTTTTACAATGCAAGAGAATTTCTATAAAGGGCGTTTAACAGAGAAATATGGAATCGAAGTAATAGTTCCTGAGTTAGTTGAACAAGATAGTATACATAGTGTGATATACAAGGAACTGTGCCTGGGAAAAATTCGGGCACGATCCTTACAGAAATTTCTTGATATTATTCACTCTTTACGTGATAAAGGGGCAGAAGCGGTTATTCTGGCTTGCACAGAAATCGCCTTACTTGTTCAACAAAAACACACCAGCGTACCGCTGTACGATACCACCAGAATTCACGCCATGGCGGCAGTTAAAAAGGCGA
The DNA here is from genome assembly GCA_947311435.1 of uncultured Desulfocapsa sp. GTDB lineage: Bacteria > Desulfobacterota > Desulfobulbia > Desulfobulbales > Desulfocapsaceae > Desulfocapsa. The sequence goes on along the minus strand of CAMZKT010000012.1, from coordinate 18,928 downwards.
TTGAAACAAAAATCACGGTATTCCCCTATCTTTGAGATGTTCCTTGGATCTATTAGTCAATACCATTAAAATCCCCATCGAAAAAGATGGAATGGATGAGTATGTCCGTGCTGTGGCGCAGACAACAGGAATACCTCCAGAGAAATTTTCCATTATAAAAATCCTTGGTAAAGCGCTCGATCTTCGCAGACAGGAACAATTTTATTACCGTCTGTCGCTGGTTATCAATACCGATGAATGTTTTTTCAATTCTGAGACATGTGTCCCTTATACGGAAGCTGTTGTTGATACAAGAAAACAATTGACGAAGATAAAGGCTCGGCCTGTTATTGTGGGCTTTGGTCCGGCTGGAATGTTTGCAGCCCTGGAATTAATCGATCATGGTTTGGAACCCCTTATTTTTGAACGTGGTAAGGGGATAGAAGATCGCTCTGTTGACGTTGAGCGTTTTATGAATGAGCGAGAACTTAATCCGGAATCAAATATTCAATTTGGTGAGGGAGGGGCAGGTTCCTATTCGGACGGAAAGCTCTTTTCAAGAAGGGATAATAATTCTTCCACGGTGAATCGGGTTTTAAAAACCTTTGTTAAATTTGGGGCTCCACCAGAAATTGAATATATCAGCAAACCCCATCTGGGAACGGATGTGCTCTGTAAAATAGTACGTAATATTCGCCTGTATATTCTTGAGCGGGGAGGCGATATTCATTACAGTTCAAAAATGACAGATATTATTGTAGAGGATGGCGCTGCAAGAGGGATTGTAATTAATGAAGAGCAGGAGGTCCTTGCTTCAACCATATTTGTAGCTCTTGGACATTCTGCTCGTGATACTGTGGAAATGATGTGTTCAAGAGGTGTTGCCATGGAGCAGCGAAAAATTTCTGTGGGGATGAGAATTGAGCATCCTGTAGAAGTTATTAATCGTATGCGCTATGGCTCTAAATATGATGGTTTTCCCGGTCTTGGAGCTGCAAGCTATTCTTTGAATTATACCAATAGACGTGTTCGGCGTGGTGTTTATACGTTTTGTATGTGTCCGGGCGGTGAAGTGGTGAATGCTTCTTCAAGCAATGGTATGCTGGTTGTTAACGGAATGAGTTATTCGGACAGGGCGTCTCCTTTTTCCAACGGAGCACTGGTGGTCAGTTGTCATGCCACTGATTATGGAGACGATGGACCGTTGGCTGGTTTTACGTTCCAACAGGATATTGAGCAAAAAGCCTTCCTTGCCGGTGGTGCTGACTGGTCGGTTCCTGCCCAGAACCTTATGAATTTTTTAGGGGAGAAAGGGGGGGGACACTCAACGACAACTCTTGTAAGCAAGGGGTTGTCTCTGCAGAAATGGGATATCTCTTCCCGGAATTTGTACGCGCTCAGCTTCTTCTAGCTTTTCAAAAATGGAAAACCGAGGTGCCTCTGTTTGTATCTCATCATGCAATACTGCTGGGTGTGGAAACCAGAACTACTTCTCCGGTTAGGATACGACGAAACGAACAGTACGAATCAGTAAGCGTTAAGAATATATATCCCATTGGAGAAGGTTCCGGGTATACTGGGGGAATCACCAGTTCTGCTGCTGATGCAATCAAGGCCGTTGAGGCACAATTTTTCACAGAATAAAAGTTATGGTCAGGAAAAACTCAAAAACAGGATCCGGTTTGGTATATTCAACTGAGCTTGGTACAGTGTGCCCTAAGTGCAACAGGCAGAAAAAACTCTGTAGCTGTACTCGGAAACAGCCCATGGCCAACGATGGTGTTGTGCGGTTGATGAGGGAAACAAAGGGGCGTAAAGGCAAAGGAGTAACTTTAATTAATGGTTTGCCCCTGGATGCTGCTGCACTGAAAAAAATTGCAAAATCTCTTAAACAAAAGTGTGGCAGTGGTGGCAGTGTTAAGAATGGAGTCGTCGAGATCCAGGGCGACCACAGGGATATACTTGAAAAAGAGTTGAAGATCCTTGGGTATAAGGTAAAACGGGCAGGTGCTTGATTGATGGCGCACAAACATTGCATTGTTCGCCCGGGTAAAACGAGTGGAATCTTTGTTACAGATTCTGGCGAGCAACTCATCCTGCCGGACGATTGGGCGTTTCTTGCCGCAGGAGATGCTGCAATTACCAAAAGTGTCAAGTCTAAGGGGGTAACCTGGGTTGTACAGATTCGTCGGGGAGGGCGGAGTATTTCACAGGGAATATGGGCCAAAAAGAGTGATATTACTGAATCCCACCGAGAGGTCGAGGCAAAAAGAAAAACACCCGAGTATGCCAGAAGAAGAAAGGCGGAGCTGGCCAGGAGAACAGCAAAGCAGGAAAAATATGTCATGGATTTTTGTGCTGCGGTTGTGTGTTTTCTCGATTTTCATCCACGCTATGCAGCAGAAGCAGAATTGCTTGGAAGGGAAATCACCGAACATGCAACGCCTGTTGGCAGTGGAACGGTGGCACGAACAGAACGAATCCCCATCGTAGCGCGGGCAGAGGCAGCCACTATCGCCTGGATGCGCCATCAAACCACATCTTACGATTCAATGAAAATTGCCAGGATTAAAGGGAAACGAAGAGAGATCCGCCGATATCTTGCGGAACAATCTGTGGAAGTCCTGCGGGGCTACCGTCAAGGAGAGGATCCTGGCGAGAACTGTCCTCTGAAAAACGTACTGGTAAAAACAAGTTGTATGCTTTCACCCCATGAGTAGTTGTAAATTATTATGATTGGTGCAATACAAAAAAATTACAATGCTGAATCTGCCATGCTCTGATGAGTTAACGTGCTACGTAAAATGTTGAATATCGAATTACGAAGTTTTTTCCCAGGAAGCTTGTAGATTGGCCAGAAAACCAGATGTCAACAGGTTGTTTTCATAAGAACAACACTTTTTGAACAATTCATACTGCTAAATTAATTAACTGATCTTCCGGTTCAAATTTTTTATTTTCCTTCTTCATTCGAATTACATCGTTAATACCATGCTTTTTCGATTTGTCACTCTATTGTCTTGCATCCATTATGATGTTACGGCTCCTCCTGCTGTTTATCTGCACTCTGTTGTCACCGGTTATTTCCAGCAGGTAGCAGTATGTGGAAGCTTGTTCCTTCTCCCTTCTCTGATTCCACCTGTATAAAGCCTCCATGTTTGTTAACAATGGAATGCACCATGGCCAGCCCAAGGCCGGTTCCCTGATCCTTACCAAGAGTCTTGGTTGTAAAATAGGGGTCGAAAATTCTATCCAGGTTTTTTGCTGCTATCCCATACCCGTGATCACTGATGGTCACGGATACAAAATCACCTGGTGGGAGTTTACTGTTTTTTGGGTGGAATACGTTTTCTGCACTGATTCTAACGGTTCCACCGTCCGGCATTGCCTGTCTGGCGTTGTCAAGCAGGTGCTGGATCGCCTCACCTATCTGTTTACTGTCGCAATCAACGGAAGTAAGGGCATCGGCTATCTTGAGTGTGCAGTGTATATTTGAGTTTTCTTCGAGGGACTTACAACTTTCCTTAATTATGTCATCTATCCTGGTTTCCTGTTTGATAGGTGTGTTGTTTCTGGACAGAGTGAGGAGTTGATTGGTAAGAGCCTGTGCCTGCTGAGCGGCTTTTCTGGCATCCTGAAGAAGGCTGGCCGCCTCATTGTTTGTCTCCACATGGAAGAGTGATAGCTGAATGTTGCCCAGTACAGCCGTTAAAATATTATTAAAGTCATGGGCAATGCCTCCAGCAAGAACTCCCACGGACTCGAATTTCTTCAACTTGAGCATCGCCTCTTCCATGTCTTTAGTCTGGGTGACATCACGAAAGTACCAGATGCGTCCTAAAAAGACATTGTCGGGGTCATACAGTGGTGAAGAGTGCCGTTCGAAGGTACGACCGTCTTTCAAGGAAAGATACTCAAGACTGGTTTCTTCAGGGTGTTCGGTGAGGTATTGAACACGGGCGAGAAAGGCATCGGGATCGATTAACTGATCAAGGATTGTTCTGATTTGAACAGCATCATCCTGGAGGGCGGCAATCTGTGGAGTAATACGCCACATTCTATGAAAACGATCATTGGTCAGAATGATGGTTTTATCAGGTGCTACAACCAGTATACCATCCCAGCTTGTTTCCAGTTGACTTTGCAGGATTGCAATTCTTTGTTTATCCATTGTGTAAGTTCTATGAAGAAGTGTATTTTAATGTCAGGGAGAGAAGCTTAACACCTTGAGTTTATTCCTCCCTTGAGGATACCCTAAGTAGGAAGAGGAACAAAATTATTTTTCATATTTCTTCAAAAATATACAGTTTGATTAGTTTTTAAGGTCGGAACATCGACCTGTTGAAAAGGTTAGTTGCAGGTGTTGACGGATTATTTATTACAGATTATAGTTTGTGTTTAACTTTCAGGTGCTTGAAGAGGAGCTTAGAGCTTGTTGTGTCGTACTATTCTATACTTCAACTCTTTAAATGGGAACCCGGTGTGAGTCCGGGACGGGCCCGCCGCTGTAACCGGGGACGAACATTACACTGGATGTCTGCTGGGAACTGACTGGTCACGCTTTGCTTGTGCAGGAAGCTGATGGCATGTTTTCGGACAGGCTCCATGCCACTGGCGAATTCAGGCCGGGAAGGCGTAATGAAGAAGCAGGATGATCCGGAAGTCAGAATACCTGCCTGAAAATTTGTGCACAATACGCACTACTTTGTGTCACCCGTGGAGAAGGGGGCATGAATTATTCGTGGGAACTAAGGGCATCCTCGAATCATTTTTTTGGTTCGGGGCTTTTTTGTGCCCGGATTATTTATTCAAAGCACGATAAATCGAATGAGTACCCATGGAAGGAATATTTTATGTTGTAGGTGTGGGCCCGGGTGATCCTGAGCTTATAACTCTGAAAGCTGTACGAATATTGCAAAGCTGCGCGGTGTGGTTGACACCTGCTGCCCGGCAAAATGAAAAAAGCACTGCACTTACCATTGTCGCTGGTGTTATTGATCCCTCGGAAAAAGAAGTCCTTCATCACCAGTTTCCCATGAAAAAGGTTCATATTGGTAAAATTCCTGATCCAGAGGTAAGAGAGGCCTGGGAGGATGCTGCTGCCATGATACATAGACGGCTTGAGGCGGGTGTAGACGTGGCCTTACCAACTCTGGGGGATCCCGCCATCTATTGCACAGGGTTTTATGTCTGCGAAACATTACTTCGGCAGCATCCTGACACTGTAATCAAAATTATTCCTGGAATATCTGCCATAGGAGACACAGCAGCAGCAGCCAATACACCTCTCTGCCTGGGTGACGATAAGGTTGTCATTATTCCAACCGTTTTTGAAAGTGAGAGATTAAAAGAGATTTTGACTCAATTTGATTCGGTGGTATTTATGAAAGTATACAAAGCCATGGATCGCCTGGTACCACTACTGGAAGAGTTGAATCTTCTTCACAGGGCCGTCCTGGTTGAGCGTACCAGTATGGAAGATCAGCGGGTACATTATGATCTGAAAGCTACTGTGAACAAGGAATTACATTATTTCTCCACACTCATTGTGCGCAAGAGTGGTACTGTCAACAAACAATTCGCTCGGGAGCATTAAAAATATTCAGACGACCCGGTCGGGCGTAGCCGATCAAAGTAACTCCGGCACGTCGAGCAATGGCAAGACCAAGAGATGAGGGGGAAGTTCGGGAGATCACAATGGGAATCCCAATCCTGGCACATTTGAGAACCATATCCGAGGTGAGACGACCGGTGGTGTAGATAGCACCGCTTGCGGGGATCTTCCCCAGAAGAATGGCACCAATAACCTTATCCACGGCGTTATGTCGTCCCACATCCTCGTAAAATCCCTGTAGCCTCCCATTTGCCCATAAGCCACAGCCGTGAACACAGTGTGTTGTCGGGCCAAGGGGGGATTGTTGCAGGACCTCACGAATGAACTGGTTGACCTCTTCAAGCCCAAGAGTGCACTCGTTAAGGGGGGCAAAGGCTCCCTCCAGCATTTCTCGCGATATTTTTCCGGTGCCCCCACAACCGGAGGTGATGATTACTTCCTTCGGTTCACCCCCCTCTTCCACATCTGCATGAACCGAAATACGTCCTTCGGGGCAGACCAGCACCTCACGTACCTGACCGACTTTCGTGATATAGCCCTGTCCAAACAGAAACCCGGCTCCAAACTCCTCCAGCCCGGTGGCAAGAACCATGGATGCCCCGATATCCTCGTCGTTTAGGGCAACTTTGTATGGTACTTCAACGGCGATTGTTTCCTCGCGCTCTTCACGACCAGTGTCACTAATGACAACTGTTTTCTGAATCAGTGTAATTGTATTTTTCATGTATCCTGATGTCTTTGTTTAATCTGAAGAAGGGACATATTCGGCTAGCCTCCATCTTTGTCTGAGCCGGCTTGTTCACATAAGAGTCAATACGCGGCACCTGCATTTCTGCCTGCGAAAAGCTGCACTGCTTTGTCGGTAGTCACAAATTCTGTGAACGATGTTTTTGCTGATTTTTGCAGTTACCTGAAAAACAAGAAAATGTTCTCTAAAACTGCCTTAAAAAAACCATGCTTCAGCCAAGGTATTTTTCTTGAGTATCTTGAGGTTTTCGGGGATCTCAATCAGAAGTTCGGCCTTTGTCATGGCTTCAAAACGGTTCATTTTGTGAAAAGGGCTGGCAGTAACAAAAGCATCATTAAAATCTATTCCACCGTAAATGAGCTGCGTCCAGTTTTCCTGTCCCTGGCACTCCTCTGCCATAATCACTTGTCTTTTTTGAGGAAGGGGGGTTTTAAAGCCCATGAGTCTTCTGATGCCCGGGAGTGCCAGCAGAAACAGTGCCACATGGTTGGATGGCGGTCCTCCAGGGAGATTAAACACCAATGTTCTGCCAACACGCCCCATACAGGCACCTTTTCCCGGCCCAATGCGTACCCGGTGGAAGATCTTCTCCATACCAATTCGTTCCATGGCTCTCATGGTGAGATCTTTGTCACCGTCAAGAACACCGCCGCAGGTGATTAAAACATCTACCCGTTGAACAATTTTCCCGAACTGTTCCGTCAGTTGTTCAAGATTGTCACGAAGGAGAATTGTGGAAGCCTTGATCCCAAGTTTTTGCAGTTCGGCCGTGGCTGCGACCATATTGCTTGCTGCAACTTTTCCAGGGTGAATACGTTCTCCTGGTAATACCAGTTCGCTTCCAGTGGCCACAACAGCCACTTCTGGTAGCTGGTAAACGGGGAACTCATTGATACCAGATGCAGCCAGTAAGCCAAGGTGTGCGGGGTGCAATATGTCTCCTGATCGCATAACTTTTTGACCTTTGACGATATCGCTTCCCCTGCGCAGGATATTGCGCCCTTCCTCGGAGTCTGCAAAAGCCATCACCTTCCGGGAATCGCGAGTTTGTGTAAATTCAGAAGCCAACACAGCTGTCGCACCGGAGGGAACAGGTGCACCCGTCATAATTCGGATTGCAGTTCCCGGAGTGACGCAGAGATTCTCTCTGTCATCTCCGGCCGTCAAGGCAGCTGTGACAGTGAGTGTTACCGGATGAGATACTGATGCATCTTCTATATCTGTGGAGAGAACTGCAAAACCATCTTTCGATGATGAATCCATGGTCGGACAGTCTGTAGCGGCAGATATGTCCGTGGAACAAACTCGTCCCAAGGCTTTTTCCAGTGAGACAGGTACCGTTTGCAGGGAATTAAGATTACAAATATGCTGATGTGCTTCTTGAAGGGGGATCATATTTGTCATGGCATTCAGCCTGCTTTTTATTTATTTGTGTCGGGAATACGTGGATTACAGTTTGTGATAGTTACTTTTCCCTGGAGCATGTTGCCCTTTGAATATTCGCTAAAAATACAGGTGTTGGTCTCCGGATCATAATTTTCTATCCACAGGTTGTCATCTTTCCAGGTTGCCAAAAGATGGTGTTGGCCGTCCGGGACCCGAATCGTCATAACACCACCATAACGTTTGACAAAAACCTGCTGTAGACGGAAGTAATAGCTTGCCCATCCCACCAGTAAAATGATCAGTGCGACAACAATGGAGGCTTTCCAACTCTGGGCTTTTACTCCTATTCCGTAAAAAGCTGCACCAGTAAGGGCAAATATTGAAAACCAGTATACATATGTGATCATCGTACAGCTCCTTTTGGAGAGGACTCCGTTGTTAAAGTAGATGTATAGTGAAAATTACATTTTATGAAGTTTGATAAACTCGTAAAATGTTTAAATTAAAGAAAAAATGTTGCAACGAAGCAGCTGGAGAGTTTTTGCGACGCCATCAAGTTTTGTCACTACTCACAGGGGTAAGCGACTTACATTCGAAAACTACTGAATCTGTAACGCCTACAGGGCTGCAGGTTTTCGCAGGCAGGCTGGTGCCGTGTATCAGTTATATACATGCCAGCGTGACCACGAAAAGACGCGGTGTCCTGTGGGGAGTGACGAAGTTTTTTACAAAGCAATCAAGATGAAAGATATGGATACAAAGTAGTCTTTTTCCGAGAATTCCGCAAATGTATTGAGCTTGGTGGTCTACTTATTCTGAAACAGTTGCTTTCGGTCAATGGTAATCGTTATTTTTGAGGGAGAAGGTGTCTGTGTGGCGTCATCAGGAGACTATTTGCTTAGTTGGATGCCCCTCTTTTATGGTTTATTTCTTTCACTAGGCTGCTGCAAACGGAAGGCATTGAACAAGCCTTCCGTTTGCCAGGCTAAAAATGTTAGTTGCTTTTTTCTTCAGCGGTCGTGTTGAAGATTTTCTTTTTAAACTCTTTGAGGGAGTTTTCCAGGCCCTCCATGAAGCCCTTACCAAATTTACCATCTTCGGTTTTTTTTCTGATTTCCTTGATGTGACGATAAAAACCTTTGTATTCTTTTTTGTCACCATATCCAAGTGCTTCTGCCATTTCAATCTGTGTTTTGGCATTGTCAAGAAGAAGTGTTAGCTCTTTGTTTTCTTCCTCGGAGCGTCCTTCCTTTTGAGCAAGCTGATCAGCTTTTTTCAGCAAGAGTTCAGTCCTGAGAATAGGCAGGGGAATGACTTGTTTTGTAACCACAAAAGTGGACATCAGGTCATAAATGGCCGCAGAAGCTTCCGTAAATTTCTCCTCATCAACCAGAGAGGCAACAGCTTTGATACCGTCGGAGTATATTTTGAGAGGCAGGGAGGTTACAACAATATCCATTTGTGAGGCAAGTCCTGAAAGAATCATACGTGCCTGCTGAACTTCTCCATTTTTCAGCACATCTTCTGCCTGTTTTACCGCATTTTCTACAGCATCAACTGTTGCATGCAGGTCAAATTTTTCGATCCGGACATCTATGGGGGCATTGGCCAGTCCAGGGTCACGTGTTACAACGATCTCGAGTTTACCTGTTACCATTGCAAGGGCATCAAGGGCTGCCTGCTTGTCTTTGCTGGCTATAGCTTCGAGCGCTGTTTGGGTGTGTCCAAGGGCGGAAACTGCTTCCTTAATGATGGATTCTCTCTTTGCTCCGGCCTCCTCCCGTGTACTGTCCTGCACCTCTTTTTGAACCATGGCTTTTCCCACGGATTCCTCACCGTTACTGCCGGTATCTGCAGCCAGGACGCTATTTGTAAAGAACAGCCCTGTGGCTGTGATGAGAGAAAACAACACTCGAGTAACATTTTTTCGATTTTTCATTCTTGTACCTCCTGAAAAGTTAAGTTTGATTTAGCCACGGGGTTTCCCGTTAGAAGCGATCGAGCAAACTTCGTGCCACAATGGAAATATTTGTTGTTTCAGTGTGTTGCCATGGGAGGGGAGGGGGGCAGATAAAAAGGCGGTCGAAATGACCGCCGAAAGAACGAGGGAGTCGGCCAGATTGGCCGCTCTTCCAGAGGAAGATGAGAACTCTTCAAGGGCGCCGCACCTTTTCGCAGTCATGCTGGCTCCAAGTATTATGATGTGGCCTCTTGCGTCAACGTGCTGGTGAATTGCGAAAGAGCAAGCCGATCTCTTCTGAGGTCAACCTGGGAAGGTTTCATGGTGCTGCAGGTAAAGTATGTTTCCTTACACCACTACGGTTACATTTTATCTGTGGCTTTTTCAGGAAGAACCACGTTTATTTCAAGGACTTCACAGTCGTTTTCCGTATCCAGAGCTAAGGAGAAATCTTTACTGTCGATATCCACATACTTTTGGATGACTTCCAGTAATTCTTTTTGTAACATGGGAAGAAAAGATGGTTGCCCCATTTGAATACGATCTCTGGCAATTAGAATGCTGAGTCGCTCTTTGGCCACATCCACCGATTTTCGCTTAGAACGGAAATATTTAAAGAGATCCATTTATTTCCTCCCGAATAATTTCCCAAGAAAACTTCGTTTTCTTGTATTGGTAAAGCGGATTGGTACATCGTCCCCAAGAAATCGATCAACGCTGTCGTTGTAGGCAAGAGCGGCATCACTATCATTGTTCATAATAACAGGTATTCCCTGATTTGATGCAGTTAAAACATCCTGTGAATCGGGAATAACACCCAATAGACTCAGCGATAGAATGTCTTTAACATCATCAACAGAAAGCATCTCTCCCTTTTCTACACGCTCTGGCGAATAGCGGGTGAGGAGAAGGTGCTCTTTAACGGGTTCTAGACCCTCCACGGCTCGTTTAGTCTTGCTGGAGAGCAGGCCCAGAATACGGTCAGAGTCACGGACGGACGATATTTCAGGGTTGCTGACAACAATGGCCTCATCGGCAAAATACATTGCCATGAACGCACCGTGCTCAATACCTGCGGGTGAGTCACAAACAATATAGTCAAAAGAGAGCTTCAGTTCATTCAGGACCTCTTCAACGCCTTCGACTGTCAAAGCATCTTTGTCGCGTGTTTGTGAAGCAGGGAGGATATGGAGTTTGTCTGAACGTTTATCACGAATCAGAGCCTGGTTTAAATTGGCTTCCTTATTGATAACATTCACAAAGTCATAGACCACTCTACGCTCACAGCCCATGAGGAGATCGAGGTTTCTCAAGCCGACATCAAAATCAATGACTACCGTTTTGTAGCCTTTCAGAGCCAGACCTGTAGCAAAAGAGGCACTTGTTGTTGTTTTACCGACACCTCCCTTACCAGAAGTAATAACAATTATCTTTGCCAAAAATATATCCTCCGAATGTATTAGTGTATTAAATCAGTTGTCTGTAAATTTTGAGAATGGGTATGCTCTGCAATATGATGGCATCTGTGAGTGCTTTCAGGGAAAGCAAACAGGATTTGTCTGTCTTCTAGAGAGCTGTTGTGGTATCAGCTTTCTGTTATTATAAGACTTTCCCCATGGAGTGTCACCTGTACAGGAGTGGAATGTTTCTGTCTGGCAATATCTTCACTAACAAGATAAATGCCAGCGATGGAAATTAAATCAGCATCCAGTTTTTTACAAAAAATCATGGCATTCTCATCACCATTACTTCCGGCTATTGCCCGGCCGCGCAGGGTACCGTAAACATGAATGTTACCCGAGGCTATCACTTCGGCGCCCGAGCCAACAGAGGCGGTAATTGTTAAGTCACCATTGGGGACAACGATTCTTTGTCCGGAACGAACGGGGCTGGTAATTGTTCTGTTAACAACTTCTCCAGGAATTTGTGGAGAAGATTCCATGTTAGATTGATCTTTCTGGCATGTGGGGGTGTTCGAAGACCCATCCTGTTCTTTATTTGTCGCTTGCTCTCTTGTCTGTTCCGCTTCCTCTGTGTTCTGTTGAGGAATTTTGTGTTTCCCCGCTCCTTCACCCACCATGTTTAAAATAGTCAAACCCATAGTATTTGCAATGTTTTTTGATCTGTATCGGCACCGGTTATTCCCATGGGGAAGAAGCCCTGGTCACGCAGCAGGTGAATCAGGCCTGTAAGGTCTATTGGCTCGTTTACGTGAAGTTTGCTGAGATCAATTACAATTGGAGCGTTCAGGAAAAAAGCTGTTGCTTTTTCAGTTTTTACGGCAAGCTGAGAAGTTATTGCTGCCATGTTTCCTGATTTGAGTTGCAGGATTGGAAGGACAAAGGATGTGCTTTTCAGTTCAAAGGCAACAGGTGTCTTGGTTGTTGTTGGCATGGGAAAAAGAAAGACTTGTCGGGTATGGACGTTGTTTGGAGTTAAATACTATATGAAAAATATCTCACATTTTTCATAACAAGGGTGAACCTACACTAGTATTGGTGGTGTCCGCAACACATTTAACTCATGTTTATGACTCTGTGGACTTCTTAGGGGGCTCATTGGTACCTGCTCCCGAAACAGATACGGCTATTTTATTGAAGGAGATCCATTTCTTTCTCATAAACACCGGTCGTAACTTCAAAAATACCTAATAATGTATGAAAGAGATTGTCCTGGCTATATTTTTCATCCTTGTTAATTCGGACTTTTTTTAAATTGATATCCTTACCCATTTCATTACCAAACCACATTAATGCTGCAATATGTTTTTGAGAATCCGGTGCCATGACATACGGTAGTCCATGCAGATAAATCCCTTTCTCGCCAAGACTTTCGCCATGGTCACTAAAATAAAGCATTGCTGTCTCATGAGTGGAATCGTATTTTTTTAGAAAATGAATTACTTCGGTCAGGAAATAATCTGTATACAAAAGGGCATTATCGTAAGCATTAATGAGCTCCTCTTTACTGCATTTTTCAATTTGATTGGTTGTACAAACCGGAGTAAATTTTTCAAATTCTTTTTGATACCGAGCAGCATTGCTTTCTTCAAGAGAGTGGATAGACAAGCAGAACATTTTGAAAAAAAGTAAAATTATCAAAAAGAACAAAAAATAGAGCGGTAAACAGTATGGTTTTTGTTTTGGTAACGTTTTTTTTTCCGTTAAAAACGTCTGTCAAATAATTTCGAGGTATCATCAGTCTTTTTTCTGAAACAAAAGTTTCCATTGGAGTAAAAAGTATTTGGGGAATAGTAACTGCTTACAGGACACCGTATTTTTCCGTGGTCACGCTGGCGTACGTATGACGTATACGCTGCGGCACCCTGTAAGCAGTTACAAAATCGGTGGTTTGTGAAAGTAAGTCATTTACCACCGTGAGTAGTTACGGGGAATAAAGGAATTCCGGAAGCATCATCTTTACTTATATCCCTTGTTCCAGGCAAGTGTTATTTCGCATTGAGTTTTCGGCGCAAAGTCCTTTCACCAATGCCAAGTTGTCTGGCAGCCTCCCGCCGATTGAAGTCTGTTCGTTTCAGGGTCGCGTCAATCAATATTCGCTCGGCTTCCGCCAGGCTCGTTCCTACGGGGATGGAGATAGATTCGCCACGGTTAGAGGAATGGTACTGTTGGGGAGCGTTGAGAAAACGCACGACATAATCGGCGGATATTTCATGCATATTTTCTGGTACACGAACAGCAATTCGAGTCATGGTGTTTCGTAGTTCTCGTATATTTCCTGGCCAGGGGCAGGAACGAATCAGTTGTCCGGCCTCGGGTGAAAAAGAAGGATGTCTGTCGGCTTGTCCCATTTCTTCGAATGTGCGGTGGAGGAAATGGGAGGCAAGAAGGAGAATGTCCTTCCTGCGATCTTTGAGTGGAGGAAGGTGGATGGGGAGTACGTCCAGTCGGTAGAAGAGGTCACGGCGGAACAGGCCAGCTTCCACGTCTTCGCGAAGGTCACGATGGGTAGCTGCGACAATACGTACATCCACTGCCAATGGAAGCTCAGCACCGAGTCGCTGGATAGTTCTTTCCTCAAGAACCCGTAATAATCGAACCTGAAACTGTAAGGGCATTTCACCGATTTCATCCAGAAACAATGTGCCGCCCGATGCCTGCTCAAAGCGTCCCCGATGCCTGGAGGCAGCACCGGTAAAGGCACCACGTTCATGCCCGAACAGCTCACTTTCCAACATGGCTTCCGGGATTGCCCCACAGTTTACGGCAACAAAAGGGCCGGAAGTGCGAGGGCTTATGCGGTGCACGGCCATGGCCACAAGTTCTTTTCCTGTGCCGGTCTCTCCACGAATCAATACCGGCTCATCGAGGGCGGCAAAACGGGGTAAGTCTGCCAGAGCTTCGGCCATCACCGGATCACGAAAAAGCAGAAAAGGGTCAAGACGTGTTTCGAGAACCGAACGATGTTGAACGACTGCACGGTGTTGGAGTTTCTCTGCAAGCTCAATGGGATCAACGGGTTTTTGCAGGTAATCACGGACGCCGTGTTTTAAGGCTTTAACTGCATTTTTCACCGAGCCATGGCCGGTAATAAGATAAAAATGCCCCTCTGGAAATTTCTTTTGAAATAGTGGCAGGAGATCAAGGCCGACTCCATCACGAAGTTTTAAATCCGCAAGCAGAACATCAAAATTACTTGAGTCCATCCTCATCCCGGCTTCACGAATGCTCCCGGCTGTTGTCACTTTTCCACCAAGTCCGCGTAAAGCTCGTGACAGGCTCCGTTGAATTGCTGGATCGTCGTCCAGAACCAGAATACGCAGGCCACTGATATCCGGTAAGTCCTGCTGGCTGCTCATGATGTTTTCCCCAAAGCTGTTTTTTGCAGAATCGTGAGGGTGAACACAGCTCCACCACCGGCACGATTTACTGCTGTAAGAGTGCCTCCGTGGGACTCTGCAGTACGTCTGCTGATTGCCAGACCCAGACCATGTCCGGTTGCTTTCGTGCTGACAAAGGGTTTGAATATATTTTGGTTCTCAGGAAGGCCGGTTCCCCGGTCAGCAATTTCAAACACCAGATTTCCATTCTCTTCCCGTGCTGTCAATTCAATAATACCATTTTTTTGGCCGCTTTCAGCAGCATTCAGTACAAGGTTAAGCAGGGCATCACTCAGAGAGCTTTTCATGAGCTCCACAGGGTGTTCGACCAGGCAGTGTAATTGCAGGATCAGTTTGTTTTCTTTTAGTATGGGATTGGCTTGTCGGCTGACTTTTTCGAGTAATTCATGAACATCACAAATGGAGAAAGGTTCATCCCGTTTTTTGGTGAGATCCATCATGGAGCCAAGTTTTGCGTCAAGGCGGATCAGATCTTCGTCCATTTCCTGTAGAATGGTATCAGTCTCGTCGGGTGTGATTTTAAGGGATGCGATATTAGCCCTGAAACTGGCCAGCGGATTGCGTAAATCATGCACAAGGCCGGCCATTAATTCGGCGGCGGTGGCATAATGATAGAGCTTTTGTATTTCAGATTCCAGAAGTCTGGCTCTCCTGGCGGCCCATAAAGTAACTGCAAATGCAATAAACAGCGCACAAATTCCAGCCACGTTAAACAAGGTGATGGCATTTGTTATGATGCTCATGGCTTGGGCGACAGAACCCTGGAGGGTCTCTCTGTTAAAGGCAAGTTCCAGGCTTACCGGCCCGATTTTTTTATCTTCAAAGCGGAATTCTATCCGTAGTAAGGATGCAGATTCGGAATAGAGTCTATGGGCGGCGGTTGAACTGTGCAGAGCAGTGCTGTTCCCCTGTGTTGCGTCCATTCCTGGTAGTTTTGTCGTCAAGAGTTTGTTATGAGCATCAGGCTTCTTGGAAAAACCTTCCTTTGTTGTGCGAATTTGAAATTGCATCAGGCCTGGTATCTGGGCAAATATTGTATCAAGTCTTTTGTGCAACCATGACCCTTCGTTCTTGATCAGGGGTGTGATGTCTGAACGGCTAAGTTCTTTCACCATGGGTGAAACGGTGGAAAGCAGCCCCTGAACCAGGAATTGTGACTGAGCCTCTCGAGCTTTGAAGTACAGCCAGGTTGACCCTGCTCCGGTGGTCAGTGAAAAAAGGATGAATAGTACAATGTAAGGTTCTGTTATTATACGAATAAGTGACTTGTTTGACCCTTGCATGATATCACTCGCTTTGAGATGTTGTTTTTCCTGTTGCTTGGCAATTGCCTGGCTGCCAGTTCTCCTGCTCCAGCCAGCCATTGTCCAGAGTGAACAGGAGCTCCTTGGTAAAAGGAAAATCTGGCTGGTTCTCAAGAATATTCATTATGTCGTTTTTTTGTTGCCGGCTGAGGGGAATTAGCTTCCTTTTGTGGTGTTTTAATGTGGCCAGGTCACAGCGAAAGAGCTGTAGGGGGTGGAGGGCGTGCATAATTGCTGCTATTCGTAAACCTGCCGGGTCGCTGTCTCCCCAGTGGTGGCAACTGGAGGCCTGATGTGCCAGTAGCTGATACAGCCTTTGCACCGCGCTGGATGGGAAACCACTGGTGAAGAGAAGGCAGTTGTTTGTTCTTTGCTGAATCATATTGCTGAACGGAGCTTCATTTTCGCAGCAAATCAGCTTTGGTACATCGGGCTCCTCTTTCTGAAAATATATCCTGTCGATATTTTGGATATTTTGCCAGCCCAGAATTGCTGTTTCTCCCTCCTGGTAGAGCTGGTCGATCCAATTAAACAGCATGCCATTTTTCTCGTAAATTATCGGGCCGTAGAGGACTGCATGCACTGTCAGTCGATAATGGAGGATGTGGTATCTTTCCAGCAAATCCGGTTCCTCGATGTCTTCAGCGTGAGCTGTGATAAGCCGCAACCACCTGACAAGCAGTGTTCGTAATTCGCCCTGTCGCAGGGCCTTGGAGTTCTGGAAAAATTGTGCACCAAGATCGGATACCGTTATTGGCGTGTTGTTGTGGAGCAAAAAGGAAACAAGCTTAGCCATGGTACAACAGTTTTTCTTTGCTGTGTCTACACTGCTTCCTGAAAGCATACTGCGAATGGAGCGATCATCTTCCCGAATGAGAGAAAAAAGGGTCTGGAGTTCAGGGAAGGCCAAATGAAGAGGGCCGAGAATGTCTTCCACTGCATCCCGCTTTGGTCGATGAGTGTTTGCTGGCATGGGCTGCAGGGGGGAGCCAAGGGTATCCCCAATCTTTTCCAGCCATTGTGACTCTGTTCCATTTTGCAGAAGAATCCTGAAATCAAGACGCACTTCCTGCTTGTTGTTTTCCCGCAGGGCTGTTAGACCAAAGAAGTTGCGAAGCATTTTCATCTGCTCTCTGTCCAGCCGTTCTCCCAGTTTCATGGTTCCGCTTAAACAGTGTTTCAATGAGTATCTGCGGGCAATTCTGGCCAGTATTTTTTCGAGAAAATCCATTAGTATTCCCTGTCAAAGATCACTGGCTTTTCAGCTGTGTCTTTCGAAAAAAAATCCAGTTGCTGTTTGGCAGGATTCTGCCAGTGAAATGGATAGAGATGGACATTAAAGTCACTGTCCTTTTTCACTAAAAGTGTGGTGGAATTTTGCACTTCACGCCGCACCCCATCCTGATCCGGTGAGGCGATAAAGAGTTGAAGCTCCAGGTCTGTGGCAAAGCCCAGCAACTGGTCTCGTCGCCCGGCATCAATCCCGTAAAAAGCTTCATCGAAGAGCAGGGTGTGCAGGCGGATTTTTTTTCGCTGATAAAGAAAATGGGCAATGGTGAGAATCAGCAGATAATTGGGTACGGCCTGTTCTCCGCCGGAGCCGATGCTTTTGGTTTGCCTGTCCATAACCACCCCCTTATCCCCGACGGTGGAGACTTCAAGCTCGTATTTGTACCAGTTGCGGTAGTCCAGTTCTTCAGGGATGTTGCCGGAGTCGGTGGCCATTATTGCTTCCCTGTTATCTGCAAAAAAACCTTGTAGTTCTTTTTCTGCCATGGGGTCAAAGGAACTGATCTGCTTGATGATGGTAATAAGCCGTTTATACTGATCAAGCGGGCGCAGGCGAAAACGGTAGCGCTGGCCGCCAAAAGAACGTTGACCAAGACGTGTATTGATGCGTCGTATCATTTGATCCAGTTCTCCCACATGCTCCCGCAGATAGTCGAGCAGGTCGGTCATGATGATCTGTTTGAACAATTTTCTTGTGTGATCATTGATAACTTCCTTTTGGTCGGCAAGGGCAACAGATTGTTGCTGGATAATGGTTTCCAAATTCTGCTGACGAAAATCCAACAGTTCATTTACCTCCTCTTCATAATGGAAGCGAAAACCGCCACCAAATTCAGGGTCGTTTACTTTGTCCCGGATCTGGTTGATACCTGTGCGGGAGGAAACGTCGCTGTTGTTTCGTTCCTTTTCTATGGCTTCGCTGGCTTTGAATTGCTGCCCCTTCTTGCTCTTTAATACATAGTGACCAATGTCCTCCACATCGGGCAGTATTGAGTGCAGCCTGCTTTCAGCCTCCTCTTGATGTTGTACTGATAGCTCCCGTTTTGTACGCAGATGTTCTGTTTTTTCCTGTAACTGAGTGAGTTCCCGTTCGTCACCGCCAATATTTTGATTGAGCAGCCGTATTTGTGTCTGATTGGCCATCTTTTTTTTCTTCAATGTATTTATTCGTCGTTCCAGGTTGGCCAACCCTTCTCCGGAAATCCTTTGCTTCAGCTCCTTTAGAAGTACATAAAGCCTGTCAAGATCATGCTTGTGTGAATTGGTGTGCTCCTGCTGTTCGTGGAAACGTTTCTGTTGGTATCTCAGGCGATCGGTGAGTTCTTTCACTTTACGGGAGTCGTCTTTAAGTGCTGACAGCCCATCATAAAGAAGAGTTTTGAAGGTGTTGAGTTTTTCCTGATCTGCCTGTGTCATTTTTATATTGCGGGCAATGTCGCGCTTATCCATGCCCATTTGTTTTAATTCGTTCCTGATACTGCGAATTTCAGCAGCAAGTGCCCTTTTTCTGCTTTCACCGCCAATCAGTCGCGGGGACTTCCCAAGCAGGGCACGTTCATGGCTGCGGAAGGCCAGCAATGTTTCACCATCTACGATTCCAATTTGAGGTTGTAGGCCATCACTTTCCATTTCCGTGGCCAGGCAACGGAGACATTCGTGGTCTGAATTCTGAAAATCAAAAACCCGTCGCATCCAGTCGGCACATTCACCAGTCGGTCTTGTAAACACGGGCGCATTTGGTGTCGATGATCAGATTCCAGCCATGGAAGAGTTTGAAAAAATCTGT